>PXAW01000070.1 GCA_003567055.1 Hyphomicrobiales bacterium | reverse complement strand
GACTTCGACTGTCTTGGTGTCGAGATTGACGACGAGATCGCCGGTGGTGATCACCGATTGGGCATGGCCCTTGGAGCGACGGACGATCGCATGGATGCGGGCGACCAGTTCGTCCTTGTGGAAGGGCTTCGTCAGGTAGTCGTCGGCGCCGAAACCAAGACCGCGTACCTTGTCCTCGATGCCGGCCATGCCGGAGAGGATCAGGATGGGTGTCTTGATCTTGGCAACACGCAACGTGCGCAGAACCTCGTAACCCGACATGTCGGGAAGATTGAGGTCGAGGAGGATGATGTCGTAATCGTAGAGCTTGCCGAGATCGACACCCTCTTCGCCGAGATCGGTGGTGTAGACGTTGAAATCCTCGGATTTCAACATCAATTCGATGCTTTGCGCCGTTGCGCCATCGTCCTCGATGAGAAGTACGCGCATGTTTCAGATCCCCAGCATGGCTCGAGCGTGTTCGGGCAAAGCGTCCTCACCCGTTCACCACGGTGACTCCGTGGTGAGCGCCCCTTTCCGTCCGATTCGCAACGCTATGCCTCAATGGTTAACAAAACCTGATTCCGGTGCGCAAGCAGATAAATGCCGATTGCGAGCGAATCGGTATAATATCTTGACTCACCGACAGTTTCTGTCCTCCGAAGGCTTAACGTTCCGCATGAAGAAAACCAGCTAAGCGATTCACCAGACTCGCTTTCGCCCCGAGCTAACGAACCATGGCCCGTTAATCTCGGCTTCAGCAGTCTTAACGAAGCGAGTAAACGAAAGGTTAGCATCCGTGAAAGAATCACTGCGAAGCGACGGCAAATTTGCGGCAGCCCGCCGTGCGCTCGATGATATCGACGAGGTCGATGTTTACGGTCGCGTCGTCGCGGTGCGTGGCCTTCTGATCGAGATCGCAGGTCCCGTCGGCGCCATGCGGCTCGGCGGGCGTATCGAGATCGACATCGATGGTGGCGCGAGTGTTCCCTGCGAGGTGATCGGCTTCGAGGGCGACCGCGCGCTTGCCATGCCATTTGGAAATCTCGACGGTGTCAGAAGAGGTTGCGCGGCGCATGTGCGGCGCGCCGCCGGCTCCGTGAGGCCGGGCCCGGCCTGGCTGGGACGGGTGGTCGATGCGCTCGGGCGCCCTGTGGATGGCGGCCCGCCTTTGCCGGAAGGCGGCTTCGCCTATCCGTTTCGCGCAGAGCCGCCGCCAGCCCATGCGCGTCGCCGCGTGGGGGTGCCCCTCGATCTCGGCGTGCGCGCCCTCAACACCTTCGCCACCTGCTGCGCAGGCCAGCGTATGGGCATATTCGCCGGATCGGGTGTGGGCAAATCCGTCCTCCTGTCGATGCTGGCGCGCTATACCGCAGCCGATGTCGCCGTGATCGGGCTCGTCGGCGAGCGCGGGCGCGAGGTGCAGGAATTCCTCCAGGACGATCTCGGCCCCGAGGGGCTCGCGCGCTCCGTCGTCGTCGTGGCCACCTCCGACGAACCGGCCCTGATGCGCCGCAACGCCGCCTATCTCACCCTGACGCTCGCCGAATATTTCCGCGATCAGGGCAAGTCCGTGCTCTGCATGATCGATTCCATCACCCGTTTCGCCATGGCGCAACGCGATATCGGCCTCGCCGGCGGTGAACCGCCCACGGCCAAGGGCTATACACCGACGGTGTTCTCGGAACTGCCGCGCCTGCTGGAGCGCGCCGGGCCCGGGACCGGGGAGGGGGCGATTACCGGTCTGTTCACGGTTCTGGTCGAGGGCGACGATCACAACGAGCCGGTCGCCGATGCGGTGCGCGGCATTCTTGACGGCCATATCGTGATGGAGCGCGCCATCGCCGAACGCGGGCGTTATCCCGCCATCAACGTGCTCAAATCCGTCTCGCGCACCATGCCCAAATCCTGCGATCCGGAATACTGGCCCGTGGTGCAGCGCGCGCGGCAGGTGCTCGCCACCTATTCCGACATGGAGGAGCTGATCCGGCTCGGCGCATACCGGCCCGGATCGTCGCCGGAAGTGGACGAGGCGATACGCCTCAACCCGGAATTGGAGAGCTTCCTCGGTCAAGGTAAGGAAGAGTCAACTTCCATACGTCATGGTTACCAACGGTTGGCGCAGATCCTGTCCGCGCCGCAGACGTGATGTGTAGTCTGGGTTGGAGTTGATGGACGATGAAATCGCGTGACACGCTCATTCGCCTGAAGCGTTTTCAGGTTGACGAAAAGCGCCGGCGCGTGGCGCAGATCGAGATGATGATCGCAGACTTCGAGCGTATGGCAGCGGATCTGCAGGCCGAGATCGCATCGGAGGAGCAGAAGGCCGGGATTACCGATACCGCGCATTTCGACTATCCCACCTATGCGAAGGCAGCGGCGCAGCGGCGCGAGAACCTTCTGCAATCGGCAGCCAACCTCAAGGGTGAACTCGACGACGCCAAGGGCGAGCTTGCCGAGGCTTTCGAAGAGCTCAAGAAGGTCGAGATCCTCGATGACCGCGAGAAGGGCGCCGAGCGCAGCGCTGCGGGTGCGCGCGAACAGGCGCAGCTGGACCAGCTCGGCCTTTCGCGGGCCGTACGCGGTTACTGATCGCCGTGATTGCCATCACTGTCCGGCAGGGGGATGAACGGCACATGCGCCGCCGCCCCCTGCGGCAGCAACCCGCCATGGCGCGGGTCATCCATGATTTCGATCGCGAGCTTGTAGGGCGTGAATCCGCTGCGGCGGTAAAAGGCGAGCGCGCCCGGATGATCGAAATGGCAGGTATGCACGAAGAAGCGTGAAATCGGTCGCGCGAAGGCGCGCAGGATCGCGAAATCCATCAGAAAGCGACCGTTCCCCTTGCCCACAGCGTCGGGCGCAAGGCCGAAATAGGCGAGCTCGCAGGCGTCATCGCCACGAAAATCGAGCTCCAGCAGGCCCGCCGGGCGATCATCCGCAAAAAGCGCGAAACGCTCGAATCCGGGATCGGCCAGCAATGCATCGAGCGCCGCATCATCAAGGCGCAGGCGCCCCGTCCACAGCCAGTCCTCACCGATTTCGCGAAACAGCGCCCGATAGGCGTCACGCTCCGGCGTATAGGGGTGGATCGCGATATCCGCAGGCGCCACGGCGGGCATGCGGTCCGGCGGCGCGGTCATGGCGAGATAGGTGACCAGCGTGGCGATTTTACCGGGCGGCAGGTCCGTATACCCGTCGAGCAGACAGGGCAGTGCGGCATCAGGAGGGCTGTGTTCATCCGACATTTCGCAGCGATAGCAGAATCAACCGCCCAGGCAAAGCCGCGACAGGCGCCGCGCCGTTTGCCTATGCGGTCAAATCCGGATGAATTGCCGAAAATAAGACCATAGATGCACAAATTAGCAGCAAGCTTGGCTGTTAGTTTCAACGCGATATTAACCGCTATCATAAATAGTAGAAAATGACTTGAATGCAATTCCATTGGCGATGTCACGGGGCAGGATATGGCGGCGGTAGCGACGAAGCAGGTCGAGGCACAACAGGCGACCAGCCTGAACGATATCGCGCGGGTCACCGGTGAGGTGCGCGGGCTCGCAGCGGAGAAGACGCGACGGATTCAGCAGGTGACGGGGCAGATGCGCATTCTCGCGCTGAATGCCATGATCGAGGCCACGCGGGCCGGCGAATACGGGCGCGGGTTTTCCGTCGTCGCACAGGAGGTGCGCACGGTCGGCAGCGAGATCGAGGGCGTGGCCAAGGAGCTCGAAGCGCATCTGACGCAGCGTATTCTGGAATTGCAAGACCAGGTCGAATGTCTCGCCGATCAGGCCCAGGGCGAGCGGCTGGTGGATCTCTCGCTCAACGCCATCGAACTGATCGACCGCAATCTGTTCGAGCGCACCTGCGACGTGCGCTGGTGGGCGACGGATTCGGCGGTGGTCGATTGTGCGCGCGAGCCCGACGAGGAGGCCGTCGCCTATGCCTGCCGCCGGCTGGGCGTCATCCTCGGCGCCTACACGGTCTATCTCGATCTTTGGCTGTGTGATCTCGAGGGTAATGTCATCGCCAATGCCCGGCCCGAGCGCTACGGCGTGATCGGTCGCAATGTGGCGCATGAGCCGTGGTTCGCCAGCGCCGCCGGCCTCGCCTCCGGCGATGATTACGCGGTCGGCAGTGTCGGGCGCCAGAGGGAGCTGGATAACGGGCAGGTGCTCACCTATTGCGCCAGCGTGCGCGAAAACGGTGAGGCGCATGGCCGCCCGCTGGGCGTCCTCGCCATCCATTTCGACTGGGAGCCGCAGGCCCGCGCGATCGTCGACGGGGTGCGCATCGCCCCCGACGAGCGCGAGATCACGCGCGCCCTCCTCGTCGATTCCGACCACCGCATCATCGCGGCATCGGACGGGGAGGGGATCTTGAGCGAGCGGGTGAACCTGCGCACCGGCAACCAGCGCTCCGGCCATTACCGCGAGGCGGACGGCACCACCGTCGCCTTCCACGCCACACCCGGCTACGAGACCTATGCGGGGCTGGGCTGGTACGGCGTCATCAAGCGCCGCCCCGGCTGATCACGCGCGTTGCGCATCCCGGTACGGGCATTTGTGTTCGCAGGGCTTGGTATCCGGGTTCTTGCCGCGCGACTTCACCTGCGCGATGATTCCGCATACCGGTCTTGCGCGCCTGATTCCCCGGATGCGCAACCGTGACCGGTGCGTAACCTGTGGAGTTCGGCCATGATGGCTCTGCCGTTCGTCATCGTCTTCGCCGGTCTCGCCTTCGCCTGGTATGGCCGGCGTGGCTGGGCGCTCGGGAGCGGGCTCGCCGCGATCACGCTCACGCTGATGCTGTTTCGCCTGCACGCCACGGACAGCCTCGCGCTGTCCTTCTGACCGGTGCCGCGATGATTGATGCTGCGACTTCCCGCCTGCTCAACGCGCTTGCCCTGATCGCGGTATCCGCGATCCTGCTTGCCGCTTTCTACACCCAGATCGTCGCGCGCGAGCTGCCTTGCCCGCTCTGCATCCTGCAGCGTGCCGGCTTCGTTGCCGTGGGGCTCGGCCTGGCGCTGAACCTGCTGATCGGCCCGCGACCCGGCCATTACGGGCTGATGATCCTCGCCGCCCTAGCCGGCGGTGCCGTCTCGCTGCGGCAGGTCGCGCTGCATATCGTGCCCGGCAGTGGTGCTTATGGCGATCCCGTGCTCGGCCTGCATCTCTACAGCTGGGCAGCGCTGATCTTCGCCGCCATCATCCTCGGCGCGGCGGCCATGCTCTTCTTCGAGCGTCAGTTCGAGCCGGTTTCCGGGACACGCGCGCGCAACCCGCTGATCCTCGCCGCGCTCGCCTTCTTCGCCCTGATGACGCTGGGCAATGGCGCCTCGACCCTGCTCGAATGCGGCACGGGCCTGTGCCCGGACAATCCGGTGGCCTACGAGTGGCTGCCGGGGTGACCTTGCGCGATGGCGCATGCGGCGATCATTCACGCAATG
>PXAW01000014.1 GCA_003567055.1 Hyphomicrobiales bacterium | reverse complement strand
CATGGCAGCGATTTCGCGCTGTGACCGCAGTACAGCGGGCCAGGCGCTGAAATACCCGCGCGCCTTCACCGGCGGCAGCTTGCGCAGGGTGCGGAACGCTTCCTCGAAATGGTCCGCAACATCGTCGGCAGTCCAGATGCGATTAGCCATGACGTGCCTCCTTGGTCGAGGCCCGCTTGCCGTAGAGCTTGGTGCCGAGCTGCTCGACCAGTTCACGTTCGGGCCAGGTGAGGCGCTGGTCATCAACACGAACGGCAAGCAGCCCCTGTTCGTGCCAGCCATCGCGCTTGAACTGGTCGGGATCGCGGCGCTCGCCGCCATAGCCGGGAGGATGCCAGCGCATGGATTTCATCTCTGTACCTCCGGTATCAGGGCGGCATAGCCGATGACATCGACCAGGCTGTCCCGGTGGTTGGGGTCATGGGCGAGGCGCACCATCTTCAAGTCGATCATGCAGAGCGCGACCTGTGCCGGGGTGATGGGCTGACCGAGAGTCAGAGACCAGCGGGCCGCGATCGCCCGAAGTGCGGTGTTGGCCGGACCATAGGTTTCGGCCCGGCTCTTAATCACCGCAGCAGCCTGCGTGAGGATAGTGTGCTGGGTCATGCCAGACCTCCCTGCGTCTCGATGGCCCAGAGCAGCAGCGCGATGGCATCGGCCTCGTTGTCATCAGCGGGGCTGAAGCCACGGGCCCGGATGGCCGCCATCATGACGTCCTTGTTCGCATTGCCCTTGCCGGTGGCATGGTGCTTGATGGTGCCGACCGGAACGCCAGCGTAGGGCACGCCGCGCAACTCGGCCCATGCGGTCAGTGTTGCCATCAGTCCCCCGTAAATGTGGCTCGCATCGGTGCCGGCATGGCGGCGGACCTCTTCGAACCAGATCGCCGCAATCGGACCGGACAGCCGGTCGATTTCGGTCAGCCAGTTGGTAAAGCGCAGATAGCGCATACCGCCGCCGTCAAAGCGACCAGGCTTGAAGCTTACGGTGCCGCTAGTGATCAGCCCGTCGTAGCTGAGCAGGGCCCAGCCGGTTGTTGTGCCGAGGTCGAGGGCAAGGATGGTGTGCTTGGCCTGGTCCGAGGCATAGGGGACATCACAATTTACGGGTTTGACGGGTGTTCCCTTATCAGCCGTAGACACGCGCGTGTGCGCGCGCGTAACGCCTATATAGGGGGAACCCGTCAAACCCGTAAATTGGTCTGTTTTCATTGGCATTTCATCACTCCTGCGCGAATAGGTCATCGTTGCTGTCCTGAATGCAGATCCCGCGAAATCCGCGAGCCTTCCCGTTGCTGTTTTTCTCAAAGCCCTTGGTGTTCAGGGATTCCGAGAAGCGCTTCATTGAGCCGGCGTATTCGCCGTTGGCTTCGGCCCACGACTTCCAGCTGTTGAAGAGTTCCGTTGAGCCCGCCCAGAAGGTCTTGTTGCCGGTCTGGCAGCGCTCCTCGATCCAGCGCCCGAGTGCGTCCTCGGCCTCGAAGTAATCGTCGGTGGCAGCCATCACGGCAGGCGGCGGGCGCAGGCCGGTGTTCTGCCATTCGAGGCAGCCCTGCAGCGCCCATGCGAGGATCCCGTCCCGTTCGGCCAGCAGCCTGTCCGGCAGGCGCTTGTCGCGCTTGGAGGCGGGGATGGTCACCGTGAAGGGCACCATGTGCAGGCGCCGCTTCATCGCTTCATCCACATTGCGGATGGAAGGCTTGTGGTTGCCGACGACCAGCAGTTTGAACTGCGGCATGAACTCGAAAAAGTCCTGGCGCATGAAGCGGGCGGTGATCTTGTCACCCCCGGTGAGCGCCTTCAGCTTGCTCTCGGCCCAACGACTGCCCTGTTCGGTCTCGATCGAGGTGACGATCCTTGCGCCGCGCAAGCCCGCCATGTCGGTCGGATGGCGATCGCCGGTGGTGGCCATGAACATGTCCATGGGGGCCACTGTGGCGTAATCGCCCATTATGGCTGTCAGCGTGTTGGCGAAGACGGATTTGCCGTTGGCGCCGGTGCCGTAGAGGAAGAACAGCGCATGTTCGGTCGTGACGCCTGTCAGGCAGTAGCCTGCCATGCGCTGGAGATAGGCCTGCAACTCGGCATCGCTGCCGGTTACGGTGTCGAGAAATTGCAGCCAGACCGGGCAGTCGCCCTCCACTGACGCGCCTGCGATCTTCGTCATGTAGCGCAGCGCGTCATGGGCTGAGCCCGCGCCATTGCGCAGATCGACGATCCCGTTCTGGGTGTTCAGGAGCCAGGGGTCACGGTCCCAGACCTCTGTCGTTGTCGCATGGCGACGATCCGACCGCGCCAGACGCTCGACCGCAGACACCGTGGCTGCGCTGGACAGCTTGGTGCGAATCTTGGCCGAGGCGGAGCGGCGTGCTGCCTCGCGGCAGATGCGCCGTGCAAGATCGAAAGCCTGCAGCGTGTCCTCGCGCCGCCAAAGAGCGCCTGTCCATGTCAGCCACTGCCCCCATGGCGCGACATAGCGCCAGACATCGGCATGCCGCGTGGCGAAACTGTCGGCCAGCGCGTCCTCGGTGAACTGGACCGGGATTGGCCCATCGCCTGCGTCACCGCCACCGGCGCTGCCACCGCCGCCATCATCACCGTCGCCCATGTCGCCCGCGACATCGCCGTAGCGTTCTGCATCGCGTTTCCAGAGCCGCTCTGCCTCCTTGCGCAGCCGGTCTTCCAGCCAGGGCGGGTCAATACGGGCCGCATTGTAGGCGACCATTTCCTCCCAGGCCTGAACCGGGGTGACATGCCCCTCGCGGCAGCGCCGGATCCAGTAGCCGATGACGCGGGAGAGCGCGTCGAACCGGGTCTCGCCATCGACGCCGCTTTCGCGGATCTTGCGGGCGAACAGTTCAGTGACCGCACCGCGCGCTTCCGTCGCGGCGTTGAAATCGAGATCATCGATTGCAGCGCCTTCCAGCGGCGGCATGGCCACAATGGCCTCGATCAGCTCGCCAAGGTCATAATCCCGCTCATTGCCAGCGACGATATCAACCAGCCGCTGCACGCCGTTCTTTGCATGGACCGAGCCAGCCACTCGGATCGGCTGGTGGGCGGAACGGAAGGAGGGATCACCACCAACCTTCGAGGCGATCATATGCCGTGCGCGGCAGACGCGCGCGATGTCTTCGCCCTCAGCGGGTTCGCTCAGTCGCCAATACAAGTGCCGCTTGGGCTGGCCTTCATCGGTAATACCGCCCGAGGCTACCTCCAGTGTGGGGGCACCAAGGTGCTTGACCAGATGATCCCGCTTTGCGCCGATATCACCATTGTCGAGATCGACGAGGACGACCTGCGTCTGCACCACACTCTCGGCCCGGGCGTCTGCCGCGGATAGCACGGTGCATGGCACCACGAAGAGCGCCATCCCTGCGCTCGCGGCCCAATCGGCTTGCAGGGCGAGCTTGGCTGACAGCTCGCCATCCGCTGCGAGGAATGGCGTGTGCGAGGGCGCATCGGGCGCGCCCTTTTCCGTCAAGGCCCTGATCGGAGCGAGGCCATCGCAATAGCCGAACACCACATCGGCAAAGCGGGCGACCATGGCATGGTCGGGCTGGATGCGCTGGGGATTGGGCATGTCGGAACCCGTCGTCATGACCAGCACCGCGCCTTCCACGCACAAAAGCGGCATTCGAAATGTTCGGGGTCGGATGTGTGACGCGGCAGCAGCTCGCCTGCGTCACAGGCACGGAGGATGGTCACCGCCTTGTCGCTGGAGGACTGGGCGAGTGCTGCATCAAAGGGCACCAGCTCGTGCCAGATCTCGCAGTTGTCCTTATTGATGGCGGTGAAGAGCGCGGGCGTCTCGGTCAGGCCGAGATAAGCCTGATAGAGGGCGATTTGTGCGGCGTAGACGGGCTTGGCCTTGGCCACGCCATGCTTTGCGATTTCGCGCCAGTTCTTCGCATTGGCGGATTTGCATTCCCACAGCGCCGGGGCGGCGAAGCCATCAGGGCCCGCAATGATCACGCCATCAGCATGGCCTTGGACCCGTCCACCGGCCGCGGTGAAGCCGAATTGTTCGCCATGGCGGTTGCGCGTGCGCAGATTGAACCCGGCCTTGCGCAGCCACTCGATTGCCAGGTCTTCCAGCACATGGCCGAGGGCGAAGATGCGCAGCGATTTCCCTGAGAAACCACCATCAGCGTCGCGCGGGGCTTTCAGGTATTCGTATTGCAGCCGACGCGAACAGATGTCGCCAAGGCGGCTGCCGCCGAGATAATCGCGCTGAGGCCGTGTGGTATTCTCGGCGACCAGCGCCGCATCGATGCGGGTATTTACTGCGTCGCAGAAGCTGGGTGGTTTCTCGCGGTGATTGAAGTCCAGCACCTCGGTCATCAGAACGGCACCTCCATGTCGTTGGGGGCCGGTGCGCTCGCGCGCATCGCTTCCTGGAAGCCGTCGACGGAGGCCGTCGCCAGCGCGAGCGCCTGGTGCTCGCTCAGGTCTTGAAACCGGGTCGTCCACCCGATCTCGGCCATCAGTTCGGCCATGTTCTTCAGGGCAGCGCGCAGCGCCGCCTGTTCGCGCGGGTCAGGATCGATCATTACGCCTCCCCGATGAGAGAGGTGGCATCCGTCGGGTGCGCATGCATGTGGGAATTGGTCGTCTTGTCAGTCATGGGAAAGCTCCAGTGCTTTCCTCACCTACCGGCGCGGTTCCCGATTTGTCGGATCACTCGGACGACAATCTTGATGTGGTCGGACGAGATGGCTTGGCGAAGGCATCAGCCCCCAACGGCGCCGCCTTGAGCGGCCTGCTGGAATCATCTTCTTCACAAGAACTTACAGGGAACATTTTCTTGCGCGGCTCGCTGGTCAATCCTAGCCTTTGCTTGTTCCCCTAGAGAAAGGAGCCGATTCGCCCATGGCCTCGTTCAATCCGCGCAGTTTCACCAACCCGGACCGTCTCAAGAGCGTTTCGGCTCAACACCTGCTGACCTTCTTCGCAAAATGGCAGGACTATTTTGCCAATCGAGGGCTGACTTTGCCGCCGCAGGTTGATGATGAATTCCCGTATGACGATCTGGCGGGCATTCTGATGAAGCCTGATGACAAGGTTCCCCAGGACATGGTGGACGCGCTCTATTACGTCCATGAAACCGCCAGCAAAGAAAAAGCCGAGGAATTGATCGACGCGGCAGAACGCGCAGGACTGTCACTTGAGATTGGCGAAGAGCCCTCCGACGCTGATATCGCGCTGCAGATCTGGTTGTATAAACCCGACCTCCTCCGGCGCATGCATGCCGAAACAGTCGCGTTCACACGCTCGCGGTTCATCTACTTCGCCGGCCGGGATGGTCGTTCGCGACCGGCACCTGACCCGTCCGTCGAACAGACCACCGAAATGCAGGAAATCATGGACCTCTGGTTCGATCGAAAGCGGCGGGGAAAAGGGAGCAGGATTTTCGCTTTTCCGCGGGGCTCGAAGACTTGGTTCCTG
>PXAW01000503.1 GCA_003567055.1 Hyphomicrobiales bacterium | reverse complement strand
GCCATATCCTGCACCTTCATGATCTTGCGCGCATGCGCTTCCGAGAGCGAACCGCCGAAGACGGTGAAATCCTTGGAGAAGACGAAGACCGTGCGGCCATTCACCGTACCCCAGCCGGTGACGACGCCGTCGCCGGGGATCTTCTGGTCCTGCATCCCGAAATCGGCGCATTGATGCTGGACGAACATGTCGAACTCCTCGAAGGAGCCGTCATCGAGCAGGAGCTCGATGCGTTCGCGGGCGGTGAGCTTGCCGCGCTTGTGCTGCGCCGCGACGCGCTTTTCGCCACCACCCGCGCGCGCCTGTTCACGCCGCTCCTCCAGCCTGTCCAGCATGTCCTTCATCAGCCTCTGTGCCCCTGCTTGTCATCACACCACCCGTGCAACCGGGCGGATATCTTGAACCCTCAGCATGGATTAGCGGAAACCGGCGGGATGCAAAAGCCCCGTTTTGCCGGCAGAGGCGTTCGGAGCGCCCTCAGGACGCTTCCGTCAGGCGATAAAGGTCCAGCGCCGCGTCGAAATCCGCCTGCCGGCGCTTGCGGCGCGCGAGCGCCTCCTCATCCGTGCCCCAGAGCGATTCCTGCACATGCTCGTCCACATGCGCCGCACGCCAGGCCGCCTCGCCGGAAAGCGCCCCGTCAATGGTGACGAGGCTGATCAGGGCCGAGCCGGTCAGCGTGGTCATCACGTGCAGGCACGCGACGCGAAACGGACAATCATGGGCATCGACCAGAGCCGCCACCCGCGCCAGCGCCTCGGGCGGCTGCTCGACGAACATCACCCCGGCTGCGAGGGCGAAATGCGCGTCATGCCGCTCGCGAAAATGCGCCAGCACCGGATCCCAGGCCTCGTTCTGCGCGGCGACCAGCCCCTCGGGCTCCCCGGCGCGGTAGCACACGAGATCGGAGGCGGCATATTTCGCGATTTCCTCGCGCACCGCCTCCATCTGAACGGCGACGCCGTCGATGGCGGAATTGGCGATCCGCGTCATCGGCATGAGGGCGGGGTCGATATGTTCCCCCTGCGCCATCCATTCGGCGACGACCGCCTCCCCCGCCGCGCGGCTGGGCAGACGCAGCGGGTTCTTCGCCGGGCTGCGCGCGGGCCGTCCGTCAAGCGTGAGCACGAAGCCGCCCGGCTCCTGCGCGAGCGCAGCCGTTTCATAGAAGCGCCTGGGCAGGTTCGCGCGCATGTTGATGCGCGCCGCCGCCACGGGATCGACCGTAACGGGATCGACCGCCTTTGGCGCGCCGTCACCGCCTTCGCCCGGTACGGGCGCGAGATCATCGAGAAGATTGCGTGTCATGATCGTGTTGCTTACGCGCCAAGCCTTGCCTGAAACCGGTGTTCAGACGTGCTGGCCGCCATTGATGTGGATTTCGGTCCCGCTGACATAGGAACTCGATTCGGTACACAGGAAATAGATCGCCTTGGCCACCTCGTCCGTCGTGCCGAGCCGGCGCATCGGGATCTGTTCGACGATCTTGTCGGTGCCGGGCGAGAGGATCGAGGTGTCGATCTCGCCCGGAGAGATCGCGTTGACGCGCACGCCGAGCGGGCCGAAATCCGCTGCCATCTCCCGCGTCAGCGAAGCCAGCGCGGCTTTCGACGTGCCATAGGCGGAACCCGCGAAGGGGTGCACCCGCGAGCCGGCGATGGAGGTGACGTTGACGATCGAGCCGCGCGCCCGTTCGAGCTCGGCGCTCAGGCCCTTGGCGAGCAGGATCGTGGCGAAGAAATTCACCTGGTAGACGTGCAACCAGTCCTCGAAGGGCGTGTTGAGCACATTCAGCCGCCCGCCATCGGCCGCTTTCGGCGAGATACCGGCATTGTTGACCAGCGCATCCAGCTTGCCGCCTTCCACCGCGAGCCGCTGCTTCACGTCCTCGATGGCACGCAGCGTATCGCGCGAATCGGAGAGATCGACCTGGAGATGGTCTTCCGGGCCCATTTCCCAGGGGCAGTTTTCCGGGAAGGCATGGCGCGAAGCGGTGATCACGCGCCAGCCGGCAGCCGAGAAGCGCTTCACCGTGGCATGACCGATGCCGCGGCTGGCGCCGGTCAGCAGCATCACCCGGCGGGGGGCTTTGGTATTCGAGGCGTTGGACACGTGCATCGCTCCCAGGAACAGACGATGGCGACTCTAGGCGATTTCGCAGCCCGGTGCATCGGCTAAACCGCGCAGGACTGCCATCCTGTCACGGATATAGGCGTGTGCGTTCCCAGCCGCCATCATCCGCACGTGAGAAAACGACACGGTCATGCAGGCGAAACGGCTTGTCCATCCAGAATTCGAGACTTTGCGGCACGATCCGGAAGCCGGTCCAGTGGGGCGGGCGCGGCACTTCGCCGATGGCGTATTTCGCGGCATTCTTCGCCACCGCCTTCTCCAGCGCGAAGCGGCTCTCCAGCGGACGCGATTGCTGGCTGGCCCAGGCGCCGATGCGGCTGTCGCGGGGGCGCGAGGCGAAATAGGCGTCGGCCTCCGCATCCGAGACCTGCTCGACCCGCCCGCGCACGCGCACCTGGCGGCGCAGGCTCTTCCAGTGGAAGCACAGGGCCGCCTTCATGTTGGCGGCGAGCTCGTTGCCCTTGTTGGATTCGGTATTGGTATAGAAGACGAAGCCGTCCTCGTCGAAACCCTTCAACAGCACCATCCGCACATTGGGCATGCCGTCGGCATCGGCGGTGGCCAGTGCCATGGCGTTGGGGTCGTTCGGCTCGCTCCCCTTCGCATCCTCCAGCCATTCGGCGAAGAGGGTGAACGGAGCGGAGGCCTCGGTGAAGTCACCGGTTGTTAATGTTTTCAAGGTCTTAATCCCCGAATTGAGGCTTGTCGCGAAACGGGAGGCGAAGCATGATGCGCGAGCGAACGCGCAGGGACGCATGCGCCCGATCCCCGCGTCAATATAGGGCGTGGCGAGCAGCGCGCGAAGATGCGGATCTGCGGTCTCGTATCGGCTTTCCCGCCATGGCTGTCAAACGCATCGTCATGCGCGCCATGGTGATCGGCGCGACTTTCGCCCTCGCCGCCTGCAGCTTCAGCATGCCGTTATCGCCTTTCGGCGGGCAACCGGATCCTGTCGTGACCGGCTCGATCGGGCCCGTCTCCCCGCTCGATCCCGCCCTCGACCAGGAGGATTGGCGCCGGGCCCGCTCCGCCCTCGCCGTGGCGCTCGATCCGCAGGGCAATGGCGCGCGTGTGGCCTGGGACAATCCGGAAAGTGGTCGCCATGGTGATTTCGAGGCCGCGTCGGGCGCCTTCGTGCGCGACGATCGCGTCTGCCGCGCCTTCACCGCACGTCTCGTGCACGAATCCGGCGATGAGCGCCGGCTCTCGGGTTCGGCCTGCCGGTTGAGCGAAACCCTCTGGCGCATCGACGATGTCGCGCCCGGCCAAGCGGCGGGAGGGTGACGCTCGGGTAGTTGCAGGAACGCAACAGCTTTCCCATATGCAGTCTGGCCGGGCCTGTGGGCGCCGGCCCTCGGATCATCCATCGACCAGCGGCTCAGGACCGAAAGATGCGCGACCCCTATGACATTCTCGGCGTGTCCCGTTCCGCGAGCGAGGCGGAGATCAAGTCCGCCTACCGCAAGCTCGCGAAGAAATGGCACCCGGACCAGAACAAGGACCCCAAGGCCGCCGCGCGCTTCGCGGAGGCCAACACGGCTTACGAGATCCTCAGTGACGCCGACAAGCGCGGCCAGTTCGATCGCGGCGAGATCGACGCGGACGGCAAGCCGCGCTTCGCCGGTTTCGGGGCCGGCGGCAACCGGCGTTACGAGGGGTTCGAAGGGTTTGATTTCGGCGGGCGTCCCGGCGCTGGACCGGGACCGGGTGCAGGCCCCGGCGCCGGAGCGGGTGGTGGCGCGGAAGACATTTTCTCGCAATTGTTCGGCGAAGCCTTCCGCCAGGCGGGGCGTGGCGGCAATCCGTTTCAGCAAGGCGCCCGGCCCCGCGGCCCCGGTGCTGCGGGTGCGGGTGCGAAAGCGCGCAGCAGCAAGGGCGCCGATATCAACGCCTCCCTCACCGTGACCCTGGAGGATATCGCCTCGGGCGCCAGGAAACGCATCCTGCTGCCCAATGATCGCGAGGTTGAGGTCAACCTGCCCAAGGGCGTCACCGACGGCCAGGTCATCCGCCTGCGCGGGCTGGGCATGGAATCCGCTTTCGGCGAGGCGGGCGACGTGCTCTTGAAGCTCAACATCGCGCCCCATGAGCGCTTCACCATCGAGGGCGGCGATTTGCGGCTGCGGCTGCCGGTGGCGCTGGAGGATGCGGTGCTGGGGACGACCCTGCGCGTGCCCACCCTGACCGGCGCCGTCGAGATGAAGATCCCGCCCATGTCCAGTTCCGGGCGCACCTTCCGCCTGCGCGGCAAGGGACTGCCGGGCAAGAAGGAGAAGGGCGACATCCTGGTCACGCTGGAAGTCCGGCTGCCGGAAACGGCGGATGAGGATCTCACCGCCTATGCCCGCAAGCGCCGCGCCGCCAGAGCCGCATAAGCGCAGATAGGGGCGCGTTAGGGGCGCCCGCTCAACCGCCCCAGGTCTTTTCCAGGACGCGCACCCAGTTGCCGTGGCAGAGCTTGGCCATCAGGGCCTCGTCATAGCCGTGGTCGCGCATCGCCCGCCGCAGGCTGGTGAGCCCGGCGCAATCGCCGATCGCTTCGGGCACCGTCGCCCCGTCGAAATCCGAGCCGAACCCGACCCGGTCCTCCCCCAGCTTCTCGATCAGATGATCGAGATGACGCAGCATCACGTCGAGCCCGACATCGGGATCCATTCGGCCGTCCGGACGCAGGAAGGCGGCGGCAAAATTCAAACCCACCATGCCGTCGCTCTCGCGGATCTGCTCGAGCTGGGGGTCGGTGAGATTGCGCGCATGGGTGCAGATGGCATGGGCATTGGAATGCGTCGCCACGATGGGCGCGTCGCTGATACGTGCCAGATCGCGAAAGCCCGCCTCGTTCAGATGCGAGACGTCGAGCATGATCCCCAGGGCGTTGCAGGCCTTGACCAGTTCCTTGCCGAGATCGGTCAAACCGGCCCCGGTATCGCCGGTGGAAGGGTAGCGGAAGGGAACGCCGTGCCCGAACAGGGTCGGGCGACTCCAGACCGGCCCGAGCGAACGCAGGCCCGCCTGGTAGAACACTTCCAGCGCATGGAAATCCGGATCGATCGCCTCGGCACCCTCCATATGCAGAACGGCGGCCATGCGTGGCGATTCGATGGCCGCGCGCAATTGCGCGCCGTTCCGGCAGATCGTGACCGCACCGGCCTTTTCCAGCCGGTAGGCTGTGAGCTGGAAATCAGGATAGGTATCGATATAAATTGGTTCCCCGCCTGCAAGCCTGGTCAAATGCTTATACATTACAAAGTAGGGGTCGGGCACCGCAACTTTGTCACCGTCATTGACCATTACGAGCAGGGCGAGCAACAATCCGCCT
>PXAW01000532.1 GCA_003567055.1 Hyphomicrobiales bacterium | reverse complement strand
GATAATCCGGGCGACGGTTGCGATAATCGATGTAGTAGGAGTGCTCCCACACATCCACGCCAAGGATCGGCGTCGCGCCGTGCACCAGCGGGCTCTCGCCGTTGGCCGTCTTCATGATTTCGAGCTTGCCGTTCTTCACCGCGATCCAGGCCCAGCCGGAACCGAACTGCGTTACGCCGGCCTGGATGAAGTCCTCCTTCATCTTGTCGACGCCGCCGAGATCCTCGGTGATCTTCTTCTCGAGCGCACCGGGAATGGCGCCGCCGCCATTGGGCTTCATCCAGTTCCAGAAATGCAGGTGGTTGAAGTGCTGGCCGGCATTGTTGAACAGCGCCTGGTTGACGCCGTGCGAGCCCTTCACGATCTCTTCGAGGGTCTTGCCCTCGAATTCCGAGCCCTCCAGCAGCTTGTTGCCGGTGGTGACATAGGTGTTGTGGTGCTTGTCGTGATGGTATTCGAGCGTCTCGGCCGACATGTAGGGCTGAAGCGCGTCATAGGCGTAGGGCAGATCGGGAAGGCTGAAGGACATAACGATTTCCTCTCCTGATTCGAATTTCGGTTCGCCGCGCACGAAGCGGGCGCACTGCGAAGCTTAGGTAAGCCCCATTGCACGCTACGGCAACGGTTACCCCCCGCATTCCGTTGCATCCGGACCCGATTTTTCGCGTGCGCGGGGCGCAGATCGCCTTTGCGCAAGGCTGCGTCATTGGCAAAGGCGCCCGAGGGCTTTAACCTTTGGGCAAGTATGTTTTTCGCGTGACGAGGATTCGCATGATCATCGCGTTGTACTGCGTCGCCGCCGCGATGGTCCTCGGCGGCATCTATTCCGCCATCACCGGCTGGGAAATCGTCATTCTCGAACGCGGCTGGACGCAGGTCCTCTCCGGGATCATCGTCGCGACCGGTGGCGTGATGCTGGCCGGCATCGCCTTCCTTGCGAGCGAGTTGCGCAAGCTCGATGCGAGCCTGCGCGCGCAAGCCGGCTCCGGTGTGCCGGCAACGCCGCCTGCGGAAAACGCATTCGCGCAAGGCAGTTCCGACCTCAGCCGCCCGACGGAGAGCACATCCACCGGCGCACCGCTCGCCGGGGCCGCCGCGATGGCGCTCGCCGGGTTCGACAAGGCGAAGGGCGCCTTCGCGGGCAAAGCGGACAAGGGCGAGGCCGACAAGGACACGGTCGCCGAGACATCGGCACTGCCCGATCCGCAGGCGCCGCAGACCGCGCTGGCGGAGGCGGAGAAAACGCCCGGGACCGAGCCTCAGCCGAGTCCCGCCGACGATTTCCTCACCCGCGCGGCGGAGGCCGAAGCCCGCGAAGCCGAAGCCCGCGATGCCGAAGCGCGCGACCCCACAGACCCGTTCGCGCCGCAATCCTTCCCTGAGAGCAATATCGGCGATAGCGCTTCGCGGGACGAGCCGCTCGGCGACAGGCCGGATAGCGGGGACGGGCTGCGCAATGCCGTCGCCGATGCGCTGTTCGCCGAAGATCTCCCGCCCGCACCCGATGCGCAAAAGCCAGTGAGCGCCGCGCCTGAGGATTCCGCGCCCGTCGCGGTCGAGGAGCAATTGCCGCAGGCGAGCGCAGCCGATCTGCCGGATGACGAAGAGGTCGAGCCCCCGGCACTCTCGACTGACATGATGGATGCGCCGGATGAGCAGGCCGCGCAGGAGCCGCAAGCCGATCCGGCTGTGTTGCAAGAGGCTGCCGTATCCCTCGAACAGGATCGCTTCGCTACGCTTCTGGAGGCACAGACGGCGACCGGTGAGCCGGAATACGCCCCTACCCTGCCCGATTCGGAGCCGGGACCGGAGATCATCGAGGAACCGGAGCGCCTGCCTGCTGCGATCGAATCCGGGCCGGAACCCATAGCCCAACCCGAAACCGCGCCTGAACCCGAAACCGCGCCTGAACCCGAGGCCGTGCACGAACCCGAGCCCGTTCCTGCTCAAGCGCCGGAACCGGCGCCGATCCCCGAACCGGAACCGGAACCGGAAGAGCCCGCCCCTGCTCCCGCGCCGGAGCTCAGCGTCATCGGAACCTACGAATCCGGCGGCAATACCTACACGATGTATGCCGACGGCTCGATCGACGCAAAAACGCCCGAGGGCGATTACCACTTCGCCTCGCTCGACGAGCTGAAGACCTTCATCGCGGAAGGCGGAGAGAACCGCGGCCCGTGAGGGCAGCGGTTCACCGGCTCAACGAAACACGCTTCAACGAAACACTTGCGCGAACTGCGTCAGCGTCGGCTCGTCGGTATAGTCGAGCTTGAGCGGCGTGATCGAGACGCGCTTGCTGCGGATCGCCCAGAGATCGGTGCCGTGGCCGGGGGTGAAATCGGTCTTGGCGAAGGCGATCCAGTAATACGGATTGCCGCGCCCGTCCTCGCGCTCGTCGATCTTGAGGAAGGCCTGGTCGCGCAGGCCCTGGTTGGTCGCGACAGTGGCGACGACCTCGTCCGGCTCGCAATCGGGGAAGTTCACATTGACCAGCGAATGGCGCGGCCATTCCATCTCGAGCAGCTTGCGCACGATACCCGGCCCGTGATGCTCGGCAGTGTGGAACTTCACCTTGTTGCGCCCGCCCGGCCCATAGGCCTGCGACAGGGCGATGGAGCGCACGCCGAGCATGGTTCCCTCGATCGCCGCAGCGATGGTGCCGGAATAGCTGACATCCTCGGCGACGTTCTGGCCGCGATTGACGCCGGAGAGGATCAGGTCGGGCTTGCGATCGGTCAGGATCGAGCGCATCGCCATGATGACGCAATCGGTGGGCGTGCCCTTCACCGCGTAATGACGCTCGGAAATCTCGCGCAGGCGCAGCGGATCGTTGAGCGAGAGCGAATGCGAGACGCCGCTTTGATCCGTCTCGGGCGCGACGACGATGACGTCGTCCGACAATTGCCGCGCGATCGTCTCCAGCGCCTTCAGGCCGGGAGCGTGGATGCCGTCATCGTTGGTGCAGAGAATGCGCATGGTCTCAGGGCTGCCTTTCTATACGGGTGATCCCGCCCATATAGGGCGCGAGTGCCGACGGGACTGTGACGGAGCCGTCGGCGTTCTGATAATTCTCCATCACCGCGATCAGCGCGCGCCCGACGGCGACGCCGGAGCCGTTGAGCGTATGCACGAATTGCGGCTTGCCGTCGCGGCGGAAGCGCGCCCCCATGCGCCGGGCCTGGAAATCGCCGCAGACGGAGCAGGAGGAGATTTCGCGATAGGCCTGCTGGCCGGGCAGCCAGGCCTCGATATCGTAGGTCTTCTGCGCGGCAAAACCCATATCACCCGTGCACAAGGTCATGACGCGATAGGGAATGTCGAGCTTCTGCATCACCGCCTCGGCACAGGCGAGCATGCGCTCGTGCTCGTCGCGCGAGGTCTCCGGCGCGGTGATCGAGACGAGCTCGCATTTCCAGAACTGGTGCTGGCGCAGCATGCCGCGCGTATCGCGCCCCGCCGATCCGGCTTCCGCCCGGAAGCACGGCGTCAGCGCGGTGAAGCGCAGCGGCAGCTCCTCCTCGGCGAGGATCGATTCGCGCACGAGATTGGTGAGCGGGACCTCGGCTGTGGGGATGAGCCAGCGATCCTCCTTCGCGGGCGCGGCTTCGAGCACGCGTTCGACGAGGCTCGCCAGATCGATCTCGCCGGCGCGGAAAGCGGCGACATCCGCCTCCCCGGCATGCTCCAAAGCCTCGTGAAGCAGCTCCGCGCGGGTGCCCTCGCTGAAACCCATGAACTGATCATCACGGAATTTCGGCAATTGCGCCGTCCCGAACATCGCCTCGTCGCGCACCAGCAGCGGCGGGTTGACCTCGGTATAGCCGTGCTCGCCCGTATGCAGGTCGATCATGAACTGGCCGAGCGCGCGCTCGAGCCGCGCGATCTGGCCCTTGGTCACCACGAAACGCGAGCCGGAGAGCTTCGCCGCCGTTTCGAAATCCATCAGGCCCATGGCCTCGCCGAGCTCGAAATGCTGCGCCGCCTCGCCTTCACGCGGCGTGCCGTAGCGGCTCTTCTCGACATTCTCCGCCTCGTCCGCGCCATCGGGCGTCTCGTCGGCGGGCAGGTTGGGCAGGGCCGCGAGCGCATCGTGGATCTCGCGCTCGACGCGGCGCTGGTCGGCCTCGAGCGCCGGTGCGCGCTCCTTGAGCGCGGAGACCTCCGCCATCAGTTCCTGCGCGCGCGCCTCGTCCTTTGCCGCCTTGGCCTTGCCGATCTCCTTGGAGCGCGCATTGCGCGTCTCCTGGAGCGTCTGCAACTCGCCGATGATGCGCCGGCGCTCGTCATCGAGGGCGACGAGCCCGGCGGCGGTGCCGGCGAAGCTCTTGTCGCGGCGCATCAGCGCCTGATCGAATCCATCGGGGTTTTCGCGAATCGCGCGGATATCATGCATGGCTCATCGACTCGGCGCCGGGACTGACCTCGCCGGATCGACGCCAGCTGCGTCAGATCTCGGCGTCGCGCGCGGCCTCGGCTTCCGCCCGCTTCTTCTCGACCATCCTGACGGAGAAGATGCTTGCCTCGTAAAGAAGCAGCGTCGGCACCGCAAGGGCGAACTGGCTGATCACATCCGGCGGCGTGAAGAAGGCGGCCACGATGAAGACCAGCACCACGGCATATTTGCGCTTCGCCTTCAGATAATCCGAATCGACGAGCCCGGCCCGTGCGAGCAGCGTCAGCACCACCGGAAGCTGGAACACGATGCCGAAGGCGAAGATCAGCATCATGATCAACGACAGATATTCCCCGACCTTGGGCAGGAATTCGATCATCGGCTGCCCCTCGGCAGCGAGCTGCTGCATGCCCACCGAGAAATACATCAGGAGCGGCATGGCTACGAAATAGACCACCGCCGCGCCCAGCGCGAAGAGAAGCGGCGTCGCCACGAGATAGGGGATGAAGGCGTTGCGTTCGTTCTTGTAGAGCCCCGGCGCGATGAACTTGTAGATCTGCACCGCGACATAGGGAAAAGCGAGGAAGGCGGCGCCGAAGAAGGCGACCTGGAGCTGGGTGAAGAAATATTCCAGCCCGTGCGTATAGATCATCCGCGCCTCTTCCGGCGTGGCCAGTGCCTGCACATAGGGCTGGACGAGGATGTTGTAGATCGTGCGCGCGAAGGTGAAGCAGAGGACGAACATCACCACGAAGGCGATCATCGCCCGGATCAGGCGCTGACGAAGCTCGATCAGATGTTCGATGAGAGGCGCGCGGGACGCTTCGATCTCGTCCTCGTCCACATGCGTCGTCACGTCTTGCTCTCTTCCCTGGCGGTCGCTTTGGCGGCGGATTTGGCTGAGCCGGATTTGGCTGACGCGGATTTAGCCGAGCCGGTGGCGGATTTCGATCCCGCAGCCTTCCCCGCGCCGGATTTGCTCGCAGCGGATCTGGAGGCGGTTGATTTTGCGGGTGTCGATTTGGCGGGTGCCGATTTCGCGGCGGGCGCTTGCGCCGGCGCGGCCTG
>PXAW01000093.1 GCA_003567055.1 Hyphomicrobiales bacterium | reverse complement strand
TCCTCCATGACGGCGCTCATGAAGCCGTCCGGCTCGCCCTTGCGCACGCCGGCGGACTGGATATAGGCGGATTTGCCGAAATAATGCCGCGCCAGACCCTCCGCCATGGGCGAGCGGATGACGTTGTAGCCGCAGACGAAGAGGACGGATTGCACTTTGGCGGATTGCACCCGGGATTTGTCGTCGGCGGCGCTCACGGCGCTCAGCCTTTCCAGTGCAGGGCGAAGATCAGCGTGAAGATCCGTCGCGCCGTGTCGAAATCCACCGTTACCTTGCCCTCGAGGCGCTGCGCCAGCAGATCCGCAGCTTCGTTGTGGAGGCCGCGCCGTCCCATGTCGATCGCCTCGATCTGGGCGGCGGAGGCGGTACGGATCGCGTTGTAGTAATTGTCGCAGACGATCTCGTAATCGCGGATGATCCGCCGGAACGGCGTCAGCGAGAGCAGATGCGTCATCACCGGCGCGCCGTCCTGGGTCATGATCTCGAAGGCCAGGCGCCGCTCGACGATGCCGAGCTTGAGCCAGTAGGGCCCCGCATCCGTATCCGCGATGCGGAAATGGTTGGATTCGAGGATGTCGTAGATGGCGACTGCGCGCTCGTGTTCCTGATCGGGGCTGCCGCGCCCGATCGATTTCTCGTCGAGGGTCAGGGCGACGAGGCGGTCGCTCTCGCGGAACTCCGTCTGCTCGCTGCCCTCGTCGCCGCTCATGCCGCATGCCTCACAGATTGAGCCTGATCGCGACCGAACGCGCATGCCCCTCCAGCCCCTCCGATTCGCCGAGCGCGATGGCGGCGGGGCCGAGCGCGCGCAGGGCGTCGGGGGTGCAGTGCAGGATCGAGGAGCGCTTCATGAAGTCGAGCACGCCGAGGCCGGAGGAAAACCGCGCCGAGCGGGCCGTTGGCAGCACGTGGTTGGGGCCGCCCACGTAATCGCCGATCGCCTCCGGCGTATGCGCGCCGAGGAAGATCGAGCCGGCATTGCGCACGCCGGGCACCAGCGCCTCCGGGTCACGGGTCTCGATCTCGAGATGCTCGGGTGCGATCCGGTTGACCAGCGGCAGCGCGGCGGCGAGGTCGGGCACGAGGATGACCGCGCCGTAATCGTTCCAGCTCGCCCGCGCGATCTCCGCCCGCTTCATGGTGGCGAGATGGCGCTCGACGGCATTGCACACCGCATCGGCGAGGGCGGCATCGTCGGTGACGAGGATGGATTGCGCGGCGGTGTCGTGCTCGGCCTGGGCGAGGAGATCAGCCGCGACCCAGTCCGGATTGGCGCTCTCGTCGGCCATGATCAGCACTTCCGAGGGGCCGGCGATCATGTCGATCCCGACCTGGCCGAAGACCCGGCGCTTGGCGGCGGCGACATAGGCATTGCCCGGCCCGACGATCTTGGCCACAGGCGCGATCGTCTGCGTCCCGTAGGCGAGTGCCGCCACGGCCTGGGCGCCGCCGATGCGGTAGATCTCGTCGACGCCGGCGATCTGCGCGGCGACGAGGACGAGCGGATTGATCACGCCGTCAGGCGTCGGCGAGACCATGACGATGCGCTCGACCCCCGCCACCCGCGCCGGCGCGGCATTCATCAGGACGGAGGAGGGATAGCTCGCCGTGCCGCCGGGCACATACAGCCCCACCGCCTCGATCGCCGACCAGCGCCAGCCCATGGTGACGCCGAGATCGTCGGTCATGCGCTGATCAGCGGGCTTTTGCGTCTCGTGGAAGCGCACGATGCGCTGATGCGCGAGCTCCAGCGCCTCCAGCGTCTTCGCATCGCAGGCTGCGCGCGCCTGTTCGATTTCCGCGTCACTCACCCGCAGGCTCGGCGGCGTCAGGTCGAGCCGGTCGAAGCGGGAGGTGTATTCGATCACCGCCTCATCGCCACGCGCCACCACATCCGAGATGATGGCACGGACGGTATCGTCGACTTCCTCGGAGATTTCACGCTTGGTGCCGAGGAAGGCGGCGAAGGCCGCATCGAAATCATCCTGGCGCGCATCGAGCCGCAACGGCATTACTCGTTTTCCTCAGTTTCGATCAGCGGCGGCGGATCCGCCTCCCAGACAGGGCCCATATCACGCATCTGCGCCTCGATGCACTCGACTTCGAGACGCAGGGCGCGATCATCGGCGAAGAAGAGAATCACCGCACCCGACGGCGCGTCCCCCGGCTCGAAACCGATGGCGATCAGTTCCAGCGCCGTCTCCTGGATGCGCGGGTCGAGATTGCGCATCTGCGCGCCGAGCACGCGTTCGAAATGCAGGCCGGTGAGACGCCGGCGGCAGGGCGCTTCCGGCGCATGCTCCCACTCGTAGCGCCCGACGCACAGGGCGAAACGTCGCTCGCCCGGGAGATAGGCCAGATCCGACACACGCAGCTGCGCATGCTGCAGATGCGCGGAGATCACCGCGAGGTCATCGCTGTCGAGAGCGAGCAGCTTCAGCGGGTCGCTGACATTTGCCGCCGGGTCTTCGTTCTGCTGCTGATCGTCCATGGTTCGCCGATCCCTGTCTCGCACTGGTTTTACGTAACGGCCCCCGCACGCCCTTGCAAGCATGGGGCCTTGCCATCACGCACCGCCATGCGCAAAACAACGCTGGTCGGCGGCGATGGATGCGCCGGTCGCAACGGATTCGCGGGATGCTCAGGAAGATCGCCTCGGTCGGCAGCTGGACGATGGTCTCGCGGATCACCGGTTTCGCGCGCGATGTCGTCATGGCGGCGATCATGGGCGTGGGCCCGGTCGCCGATGCCTTCGTCATCGCGCTGCGCCTGCCCAACCATTTCCGCACCATCTTCGGCGAAGGCGCCTTCAACGCCGCCTTCATCCCCACCTACGCCCAGACCCGCGAGAAGGACGGCACGCGCGCCGGCCAGCTCTTCGCGAGCCGGATCTGGACGCTGCTTCTGGCCATCCAGATCGTCCTGCTCGCGCTGGCGCTGGCCTTCATGCCCTGGCTCGTCTCGGCCCTCGCGCCGGGCGTGGTGGGCGATGACCAGCGCTTCGATCTCACCGTGACGCTGACGCGCATCACGTTTCCCTATCTGCTCTTCGTCACGCTGGTGACGATGCTCTCGGCGCTTTTGAACGCGCATGACCGTTTCGCTGCTGCTGCGGCGGCGCCGATCCTGCTCAACCTCTCGCTGATCGCGGCACTCGCGCTTGCCTTCCTCTTCCCCACCGCCGGCCATGCGGCGGCCTGGGGCGTGGCGGTGGCGGGGGTGCTGGAATTGCTGCTCGTCTGGGCGGCGGCGCGGCGCGCCGGTCTTGCCCCGCGCCTTGCGATTCCGCGCCCGGACAAGGCGGTGAAGCATTTCTTCAAGACCTTCGGCCCCGCCGTGATCGGCTCCGCCGGCGTGCAGATTGCGATGTTCGCCGATACCATCATCGCCTCGCTGATGCCCGTCGGTGCGGTCTCGTCGCTTTATTACGCGGATCGCCTCTATCAGCTCCCCGTCGGCGTGATCGGCATCGCGGCGGGCACCGTGCTGCTTCCCGAGATGAGCCGGCGCATCGCCGAGGGCGATATCGCGGGCGCGCATCGCTCGCAGAATCAGGCGGCGGCGATCATCCTCGCACTCGCCCTGCCCTGTACCGTGGCCTTCGTGATGATCCCCGATCTGATCATGCTGGCTTTGTTTGGGCGCGGCGCCTTCACCGCGCAGGATGCGGCGGCCTCCGGTGCCATCCTCGCCGCCTATGCCCTGGCTTTGCCCGCCGTGGTGCTGATGCGCTCGGCGCTGTCCAGTTTCTATGCGCGCTCCGACACGGTGACGCCGCTGAAAATCTCGCTCACGGCGGTGGCGGTGAATATCGGCTTCAAGATCGTGCTGACGGGCCCGTTCGGTGTCGTCGGCCTCGCGCTCGCCACCGCCATCGGCGCCTGGGTCAATCTCGGCCTGCTGCTCGTGATCGCGCAGCGCCGCGGCTGGAGCGCGCCGAACGCGCTTCTGGGCAAGACGCTCGCGATCGCGCTCATCGGCTGCCTGATGCTGGCCGCTCTCGTCGCCGGCCTGCAAGCCCCTGCCCTCGCCTTCGCCGCGCGCCGGTTCGAGGCTCTGGCCGCCGAGGGAACCCTGATGATTCTCGCCGTCGGCGGCGGGCTGGTCTATGGCATCGTACTGCTGGCCGGCCTGCGCATGACCGGTATTGCGCTGCGCCCCTTGCGCAGAAATCCCGGCCGCGCCGAAAAGCCGGGCCGGGATTCGCAGGGTACGGATTGAAGCGTCTGCTCCGCGCAATCAGTCGATCTGCGGGTCTCGGATCGGAGTCCCGTTCGGTGACACCGGCGTGCCGTTGCCGAGGCCCGGAATATCCTCGAGCCGCGCGAATTCGGGCGCCTGCTCGATCGCCTCGGAATTGAGCGTGAGCACCACGTCGGAGACGGGGCCGGTGAACGGATCACCGCGCTCGATGATCGACCCGGTCTCCTCCACATCCGGTGCGATGACCATGGCCGAGACGGGTATGCCGATTTCGCGGTCGCCGATCCCGAGAAAGCCGCCGACGGAGACCGTGATTCCGACGAGCTCACGGTTCTGGTCGATGATGATATCGGCGACCGGCCCGATGACATCGCCGTCGGCGCTGACGACATCGGCCCCGATCAGGTTGTTGGCGAGCACGTGGCCGGGCGTCTGCGCGACGATGAAATCACCCTGCATCTGCAGATCGCCCGGCGGCGTCATGCCGCTATCGGCGGCAGGCGGCATCGTCTCGCCGGCAGAAGGAACCGTCTGCGCAGCGACCGGCGCAGCCATCGCCAGCGCCAGAATGGCGGCGCCCCCGGCGAGCAACGGTGCGAGACGGCTGTATCGGTTCGCATTGGTACGAGGTGTGAATCGCATGATCTTATCCTCCTTCGGCTGCGAGCCTCTGGCCCAGAAAACGCGGCACGGTGGGCGCACGTTCCATCAGATTGCGCGGCGAACCGGCACCTGCGCGCAGATGACACGGATCAAAGACGGGTCGAACGCGTTGCTTTAGAACTCCATCACTCACTAATGTGAGAGGGGCAAACCACGTTCCGATGATGAAACCCGCAAAGGAGAAAGCCATGAAGAAGACAATCGCAGCCATGGCCGTCGCAGCCGCCATGTCCGTCTCCGCCCTGGCCGTATCGACCCCCGCCGTCGCCGAGGAGGATGTCGATCTCGTCACGATTCTCGCTGCACCCGATGCACAGACGCAGCTGATGGCAATGGTCCTGACCATGCAATCGATCCAGGCCGGCGCTTCGGCACATATCCTGCTCTGCGGCCCCGCCGCCGACATGGCATTGCAGGATGCACCCGAGACGGCGACCGCGCCGCAGGAGCCGCGCGGCATGAGCCCGCAGGGTCTGATGCGCACGATCATGGACCAGACCGGCACACAGGTCGAAGTCTGCGCCATCTATCTGCCCAACAAGGGCGTCGGCCCGGATGCGCTGATCGAGGGCGTCACGGCGGCAGACCCCGCCGAGATGGGTCG
>PXAW01000176.1 GCA_003567055.1 Hyphomicrobiales bacterium | reverse complement strand
GAGGATGCCCAGATCGCGCCGATGGCGCGGATCGCCGCTTTCATCCGCGCGCAGGACTCGGTCCCCGCAATCCAGCTCGGCCATGCCGGGCGCAAGGCCAGCATGCAGCGCCCGTGGTACGGCAATGGCCCGCTGAACGGGGATGATTTCGCGCGCGGCGATCACCCCTGGGAGATCATCGCAGCGAGCGCCATCCCCATGGATGAGGGCTGGCTGACGCCGCGCGCCATGGAACAGGCGGATATGGATGCGCTGATCACGGCCTGGTGCGAAGCCGCAAAGCGGGCGCGCGAGGCCGGTTTCGACGTGATCGAGCTCCATGCCGCCCACGGCTATCTGCTGCATTCCTTCCTCTCGCCGCTCACGAATCGCCGCAATGATTCCTATGGCGGCGATCTCGCCGGGCGGGCGCGTTTCCCGCTCGCCGTGGCGCGCGCCCTGCGTGAAACCTGGCCGTCGCATCTGCCGCTGTTCACGCGGCTGTCCTGCGTCGACGGGATCGAGGGCGGGCTCGAGATCGCCGATACGATCTGGCTGGCGCAGCAATTGAAGGAGATCGGCATCGATGTGATCGACTGCTCCTCCGGCGGTCTCGCGGGCTCGGCCACCGCCGCGCGGGTCAAGCGCGGGCCGGGTTTCCAGGTGCCGTTCTCGGAGGCCGTGCGCCGCGAGGCGCAGATCCCGACCATGGCTGTGGGGCTGATTACCGAGGCAGCCCAGGCCGAGGCGATCCTCGCCGCCGGCCAGGCCGATATCATCGCCATCGGACGCGAGGCGCTGGCCAATCCGAACTGGCCGCTCCAGGCCTTGTCCGACCTCGACGCCATGGCGCCAGAGAGCTACCGGAACTGGCCCGAGCAATCCGGCTGGTGGCTGGAACGGCGCCGGCGCGGGATGCTCGAGAGCGCAAGCTGACGCAAGAAACGATTTCCAGGGAGGCTATCATGACGGGTCTTTCACCCGTGGCGCCGGATGCGATTCCGCCGGTCGAGGATTGCGTGTTGCGCGACATGCTCGACAACCGCGCCGCCGCGCATCCGGAGCGCGACTGCATCCGCTTCTGGCATGATCGCGAGACGCCGGTCGAGATCTGGAGCTACGCGCAATTGCGTTCGCGGGTGCGCATCCGCGCCTGTGCGCTCGCAGAAGCCGGGGTGAAGCAGGGCGACCATGTCCTGTGCTGGATGGGCAACGGGCCCGATCTGCTCGTGACCTGGTTCGCCGTCAACTATCTCGGCGCGGTCTATGTCCCGGTGAACACCGCCGCGCGCGGCAATCCACTCGCCCATATCCTCGACAATGCCGATGCCGGGCTGATGATCGCCCATCCCGCTCTGGTGACGCGGCTGCGCGACATCCCGCACGGAAAGCTGCGCCGGGTGCTGGTGACGAGGCAGGGTGATCTGCCGGATGACATTCCCGGCCTGACCATCACGCCCCTGCGCGATCCGGAGGCCATCGACGAGGCAGCGCTTGCGCTGTCGCGCCCGGTCAATCCCTGGGATGTCCAGGCGATCATGTATACTTCCGGCACGACCGGCCCGGCCAAGGGCGTGCTGTTCACCTATGTGCAGCACTATACGATGGGTCCCGAAGCCATGGAGGGGATCGACGCGGGGGATTGCTGCATGATCGCCGGGCCGATCTTCCACTGCGGCAGCACGCTCTACGTCCATGCCAGCCTCGCCAAGGGCGCGACCATGGCGATGATCCCGGAATTCCGCACCGCCGATTTCTGGCCTGCGATCCGCGATACCGGCGCGAGCGTGGTGCTGCTTCTGGGCGTGATGGCGAATTTCCTGCTCAAGGCGCCGGCTGATCCGCATGATCGCGCGCATCCCCTCGCGAAGGTCTATATCGTCCCCTTCGGCGAGGATGCGCCGCGTTTCCGTGATCGCTTCGGCAGTGCCCTCTACACGGTCTACAACATGACGGAGATCGCAAGTCCCCTGATCGCCGGGCCGGGGATCGAGGAGGCGGGGCTGGCCGGGCGCGTGCGTGCGCCGTTCGAGCTGCGCATCGTGGACGGGAACGATATCCCCGTCCCGACCGGGCAGGTGGGGGAGCTCGTGATCCGCTCCCATCGCCCCTGGGCGCTCTTCGCCGGCTATTACCGCAATCCCGAAGCCACCGCGACGGCGATGCGCAATGGCTGGTTCCATACGGGCGACGCGTTCCGCCGGGATGAATCGGGTCGCCATTTCTTCGTCGACCGGATCAAGGACGTGATCCGGCGGCGCGGCGAAAACATCTCCTCCTTCGAGCTGGAAGCCGAGATCACGGCGCACCCGGCGGTGCGCGAGGCCGTCGCCGTGGCTGTCCCGAGCGCGGAGAGCGAGGACGAGGTGCTCGCCGTCGTGACGGCGGTGGAGGGGCAGGTGATCGACCCGGCGGAGCTCATCAGCTATCTCGCCGAACGGGTGCCGCATTACATGGTGCCGCGCTATATCCGCATCGCCTCCGATCTGCCCAAGACCGCCAGCGGAAAGCTGCAGAAGCACAGTCTGCGCGGGGAGGGTGTCACGGATGACACCTTCGACCGCGAGGCGGCGGGGATCCGGCTCAAGCGCGAGCGGCTTAGCGCGCGTTCCGACCTGACGAAGTCAGGCAGGGCGCTCTAAGTCTTTGCCCGGCGCATCATTCTTGTCCGTCAGCCGGTACCCACCTGACGGAATGATGCTGGGTTGACGCTCGCAGCTCTCAGCCTGATTTTGCGGCATCTTCGCGCAGCCAGCGGAACAATTCGTCCACCCGGGCCGCCTTGAGCGCGTCGCCGTCGCGGCTCGACCAATCGTAGATCCCCTGCTTGTTGGCGAAGCCGCGCGCGCCGCTCTCGACCAGTTTCGTGACCTCTGGAGCCGGTTTCGGCGACGCGTCGAGATGCGGCAGCAGCGAGACGGCAAAGGCGTGCAGCGTGTCGAGCCCGCCGAGTTCCGCCGATTCGATCGGGCCGGTAATCCCCAGCCGCCGCCCGAGCGTCTGGCGCACCACCGTGTCGATCGCCTCCGCCGAGGCGATGCCCTCCGCCCACATCGCCCAGGCTTCGCGCAGGATGGCGAACTGGATGCGGTTGCCGATCATGCCCGGCGTCTCGCGCTGCATCAGCACCGGCTCCTTGCCGGCCTCGCGCAACAAGGCCATCGTGCGCGCCGTCGCCGCTTCCGCCGTGACCGGCGAGGGGCAGACCTCGACCACGGGGATCAAGGTCGCCGGGAACCAGAAATGCGCGGCCAGCACGCGCTCGGGGCGCTTCACCTTCGCGGTCAGGGCCGAGGCCGGCTGGCCGCTGGAGGAGGCGAGGACGACGTCTGCGGGGCAGACGTCATCCAGTTTGGCAAACAGCTCCGTCTTGATGGCGAGATCCTCGGTCACGGCCTCCATCACGAAATCGCATGATGCCGCATCAGCCGGATCGGCGGAGGCGGTGACTCGCTCGCGTGCGGCGCGCGCGGCATCCGTCGTGATCAGCCCGCGCGTGGCGAATTCGTCGATCTGCTTGCCGACGACATCGAGCGCCGCGTGCGCGCGCCCGGCATCGCGCCCGATCATCACGACATCCTTGCCCGCCATGGCGAATACGGCGGAAATGCCGGTGCCCATCAACCCGTTGCCGAGCACTGCGATCTTGCCGATCGTCTCGCGCATTGCTTTGCCTCCCCTGTATGAATGCTTTCCCCGATCCGATCGATGCCGGAATTGACGCTAGGTTAGCTTCGCCTTACGGTTGCGTAAACGTGTATTTTCACGGATTCGGCGATGCGCCCGGGCACGGTTGCGCATCGTCGCGAGGGATGGGGAGGAGAGATTGAGCGCGCAGGTGACGCAGGATTTTCGTTTCGCGCCCTGGTGGTGGGAAGCCGCCCCGCCGCCGCAATCGCGCGAGGATGCGCCCGCATCCGCCTATGATCACGTCGTCATCGGCAGCGGGTTCACCGGCGTTGCTGCGGCCCTGCATCTGGCGCGCGGCGGGCGCAGCGTGGCGCTGCTCGATGCCGAGCGTATCGGCGCCGGCGCCTCGCGCCGCAATGCCGGCTTCATCGGGCGGGTGATGAAGAAGAGCTTCGGTGACGTCGCGGATGCGAAGAACGAGGCCTATGCCCGCAAGACCTATCAGGAACTGCACGCGGCCTATGAAGACGTCTTCGCCCTCGCGGAAGCGGAGGCTGTCGCCTGCCACGCTGCGCGTTGCGGACGCTTCATCGCCGCGACCGCCCCGGGCCACCGGGCGTATCTCGATGCCGATCTCGCGCGGATGAAGGCGGCTCTGGGGCATGAATATGCGATCCTCGATCCGCAAGCGCAGCGCGAGGCGATCGGCAGCGATCATTATCACGGCGGCGCGATCATCCCCGATAGCGGTTCGATCCATCCCGGCCTTTTGCATCAGGGGCTCCTCGACCGCGCCATCGCAGCCGGCGTCGCGGCTTTCGGCGAGACGCGGGTGAATGAAATCCACGAAAGTGATCAGGGTGTGCGCGTGATGACCACGCGGGGCGAGATCGCGGCGCGGGAGGTGGTGCTGGCCACGAACGGCTATACGCAGCATCCGGGCTGGTTCAAACGTCGCCTCGTGCCGTTTCGCGCCTTCATGGCGACGACGGAGCCGCTCGATCCCGCCCTGCTCGATGAACTGATCCCGCAGGGGCGCACCATCATCGATTCGAATACGAATATCGATTTCTTCCGCCGCGCCCCCGATGCGCCGCGCCTCGTCTTCGGCGGCGCGACGGCGGAGAAACTCGCAGATGAAGAAGCGATCGCCGCGCGGATGCGCAAGATCATGCTCAAGGTCTTCCCGCAATTGAGCGATGTGCGCCTGTCGCATGTCTGGGACGGCTATTGCGCCGGCACCTTCGACATGAAGCCCCATATCGGGCAACGCGGGCGGCTGCATTACGCGCTGGGCTACAATTTTGCCGGCGTGGCGCTGGGCTGCCGTTTCGGCAAGCGCATCGCCGATCGCATCCTCGGGAAGGAACTCGGGCCGAGCGTGTTCGACGGCACAGCCTTCCCGACCATGCCGCTCTATACCGGACATCCCTGGTTCATCGGCGCCGCCATGCGCTATTTCGCCTGGCGCGATGCCGGCCTCGCGAAACGCTGGGACGCGGCGGCGCGCCGGCAGGTCGACGCGGCCGCGTGAGCAGAAGCGCGCTTACGCGGCCTTTTCGCTGCGCCATGCCGGGAACGGGTCCGGGAGCCTCGACCAGGCCTCGGCCTCGAATTTCGGCGCCGTCGAGGAACCGACGAGGCAGGCATCGAGCGCGGCGCGGATCGCCGCCTCGTCCATGCCGATACCGATGAAGACGAGCTCCTGCCGGCGGTCGCCCCAGACCGGCGACCAGTGGCGCGCCATCAGCTTGCGCCATTCCTCGTGATCGGGCCAGCGGCTTTTCGGGATGGCGCTCCACCAGAAGCCCATGGCCGAGACCTTGCACACGGCGCCGGCGATCGACAATTCGCCCACCCAGTCCGGGCGCGTGGCCAGCCAGAAAT
>PXAW01000203.1 GCA_003567055.1 Hyphomicrobiales bacterium | reverse complement strand
CCGGGGTGCGATCAACCGCCATAGCCCCAGACGTAGATCGAGGCGAACAGGAAGATCCAGACCACGTCGACGAAGTGCCAGTACCAGGCGGCGAATTCGAAGCCGAGATGCTGCTTGGGCGTGAAATGGCCCAGATAGACCCGCCACAGGCAGACCGCGAGGAAGATCGTCCCGATGATGACATGCGCGCCGTGGAAGCCCGTCGCCATGAAGAAGGTCGCGCCGTAGATGTGGCCCGAGAAGCCGAAATAGGCGGTGATGTACTCGTAGGCCTGCACGCAGGTGAAGGCCAGGCCGAGCAGCACGGTCAGCCACAGGCCCCACTTCACCGACTGCCGGTCGTTCTCGATCATCGCATGGTGCGCCCAGGTCACCGTGGTGCCCGACGTCAGGAGGATGAGCGTGCCGAACAGCGGCAGGGGCCAGGGGTTGAAGGTCTGGATGCCTTCCGGCGGCCAGACGCCGCCCGTAAGTTCGGCGCGTTCGAACTGGATCGCCTCGCCGGGGAAGAGCGCAACGTCGAAATAGGCCCAGAACCAGGCCACGAAGAACATCACCTCGGAGGCGATGAACATGATCATGCCGTAGCGGTGATGCAGCTGCACCACGCGGGTGTGATCCCCCGCCTGCGCTTCCTTCACGACGTCCACCCACCAGGCGGCCATGGCGTAGAGCACACCGATCACGCCGAGACCGAAGACGAGCCCGCCGATCTGGAGGCCGGCAATCGGCATGTCCCGGATGAAGGTGATGAAGCCGACGGCGAGGATCAGCGCACTGACCGAACCGATGAAGGGCCAGGGGCTGGGATCGACGAGGTGGTAATCGTGTTTCTTGGCGTGGGCGTCGGCCATTATTCTGTCTCCGGTGCCTTATCCGCATTCCTTCGGATGTCTATCGGCGTTTTCCAACTCTGGGAAGAAAAAATCAAGCCGCGAGATGCGCAAGCCCGATTTCGCCCCCGGCATTTTTGATCAGCGGCGCGGCGGCGTGGTCTCGAGCGCCGAGGTGGTGACCGGATCACCGCCGACAGCCGGCCAATAGGTATAGGACAGCGTGATCGTGCGCATGCTCTCGAATTCCGGATCATCCACGATGGCCGGATCGATGTAGAAAACCACAGCAGAATCCATCACTTCGCCGGCTTCGAGCGTATTTTCCTCGAAGCAGAAACATTGCAGCTTGACGAAATACTGCCCGGCATTTTCCGGCGAGACATTGTAGGTGGCCATGCCGTTGACCGGATGTTCGGCCGTGTTGGCGACACGGTAGAACACCGTCTCCGTCTGGCCGATCTGCGTCTGAACGACGGGGCGCTCGGCGCGGAAATCCCAGGGCAGCGCCCGCGCCACGTTCGAATCGAATCGCACCCGCACGGTTTCCTCGAGTACAGTCCCGGCATCGGCGGTGCCGACCATCGGCGTGCCGCCGAAACCGGTCACGCGGCAGAACAGATCGTAGAGCGGCACCGATGCATAGGCGAGACCGACCATGCCGAAGACGACGCCGAGGCAGGTGACCACCGTCTTGCGCATGGCCTTCTTCTGGGCGGGGCTGTGATTATGCTGTGTCATGACATCCCTGTACGAACATTGTCCGAAACTGCATGCGCAATCGCCTACATCGGGCGATCGAGCACACCGGGGCCGAGTTTGGCGATGGTGACGACATAGAACAAGGCGACCAGAAGCCCCAGGGTCACTGCGAGCGCGATGGAGCGCGACCGCCGGCGCCGGCGATCTTCCTCAGTCAGCCCCTGCGCGTCGCGCGCGACCTCGGGCATGCGGGCATGATTCATTTCCTGCTCCTCATTGCGCTCGTCCGTTGCGTCAGGCGTCGGTCTTTCGACCGGCTTCGCTTTTCTCTTTGATTTCTGCTTCGTGTTCTGCCTCGCCATGCTCAGCCTCCGATGACCGGCATCATCAGGCCGAAGCCGTGCTCGACGATGAGGACCGCGAACAGGCCGAACAGATAGACGATCGAGAATCCGAACAGCGACCAGCAGGCTTTCGTTGCCGCCTCACCCTCGCGCCGGCGATGGACGCGCAGCGCCAGCAAAAGCATCCAGGCGCCGGTCACCACGGATATGCCGAGATAGATCAACCCGCCGAATCCCGTCAGGGCAGGCAACACACCCACAGGCACGAGCAGCAGCGTGTAGAGCAGGATCTGCCGGCGCGTCTCGTCCGGCCCGCGCACATTCGGCAGCATCGGCACGCCGGCCCGGGCGTAATCGCCGGATTTTACCAGAGCCAGCGCCCAGAAATGCGGTGGCGTCCAGATGAAGATGATGGCGAAGAGGATGACCGTGTCGAGCGTCACGGTACCGGTCACGGCCGCCTGGCCGATCATGGGCGGGAAGGCGCCCGCCGCACCGCCGATGACGATGTTCTGCGGCGTCCAGCGCTTGAGCCACATCGAATAGATCACGGCATAGAAGAAAATCGTGAAGGCGAGCAATCCGGCAGCCAGCCAGTTGGCCACGAGGCCGAGAAACAGAACCGAGCCGACCGAGAGCGTCATGCCGAAGGCCAGCGCCTCCGACGGCGTGATCTTGCCGGCGGGGATCGGACGCTTGGCCGTGCGCGACATCACCGCGTCGATATCGGCGTCATACCACATGTTGAGGCAGCCGGAGGCGCCCGCACCCACCGCGATGGCCAGCAGCGCCGCGAAAGCGAGCACCGGGTGGATCGTGCCATGCGCCACGACCATGCCGGTCAGCGCCGTGAAGACGACGAGCGACATCACCCGCGGCTTCAGCAGCGCGATGAAATCACGCGCCTCGCCGTTGGAGACGACGACGGTCTCGTAGCGCTCGCCACGGTAATGGCCCTGCGCCTGCGGTGCGGCGGATTGCATCGGATTCATCATCCCAGTCATACGCTTGTCCGGCTCGACTTGTTTAAACGTCAGGGAAGGCGTTACGCACCCGCATTGAAGACAAAAATCCCGCCTTGCCGGCGAGACCCTGCAGGTGACCCCTTCCCGCAGCCGCCGCGCCCGGACCCGAGGGCGGCTGGGAGAAAGGGCCGGGCGGGAGAACCCGCCCGGCGCAATCGATCAGTGCTTCGAATCCGCGATCTTCGGCAGTTCGTTGAACTGGTGGAAGGGCGGCGGCGAGGACAACGTCCATTCCAGCGTGGTGGCACCCTCACCCCACGGGTTGTCCGCAGCCACGACCTTGTCGCGGAAGGCGATATAGACACCGTAGAGGAAGACGAAGATGCCGACCGCGAAGATGTAGGACCCCATCGAGGCGACGAAGTTCCAGCCCGCGAAGGCATCCGGATAATCCGCATAGCGGCGCGGCATGCCGGCGAGGCCGAGGAAGTGCATCGGGAAGAACAGGATGTTCGAACCGATGAAGGCGATCCAGAAATGCACCTTGCCGACCCATTCCGGCATCATGTAGCCGGTCATCTTCGGGAACCAGTAGTACATCGCCGCGAAGATGATGAACACCGCACCCAGCGACAGCACGTAATGGAAGTGCGCCACCACATAATAGGTGTCGTGCATGTAGCGGTCGATGCCGGCATTGGCGAGCACCACGCCCGTCACGCCACCGACGGTGAAGAGGAAGATGAAGCCCACCGCCCAGTACATCGGTGCGGTGAAGCGGATCGAGCCACCCCACATCGTCGCGATCCAGGAGAAGATCTTGATGCCCGTGGGCACCGCGATCACCATCGTGGCGAAGACGAAATAGGCCTGCGTCTGCAGCGAGAGGCCGACCGTGTACATGTGGTGCGCCCAGACCACGAAGCCGACCACGCCGATCGCGACCATGGCATAGGCCATGCCGAGATAGCCGAAGATGGGCTTGCGCGAGAAGGTCGAGATGATGTGGCTGACGATGCCGAAGGCCGGAAGGATCATGATGTAGACTTCCGGATGCCCGAAGAACCAGAACAGGTGCTGGTACAGGATCGGGTCACCGCCGCCGGCAGGATCGAAGAAGGTCGTGCCGAAATTGCGGTCCGTCAGCAGCATCGTGATCGCACCCGCAAGCACCGGCAGAGCCAGCAGCAGCAGGAATGCGGTGACCAGCATCGACCAGGCGAAGAGCGGCATCTTGTGCAGCGTCATGCCCGGTGCGCGCATGTTCAGGATGGTGGTGATGAAGTTGATCGCACCCAGGATCGAGGCGGCACCGGCAAGGTGCAGCGACAGGATCGCGAAGTCGAGCGCGGGACCGGGATGGCCTATCGTCGACAAGGGCGGATACACCGTCCAGCCGCCGCCGAAGCCGAGCGAGCCCGGCGCCCCCTCCACGAACAGCGACATGATCAGCAGGCAGAATGCCGCGACCGTCAGCCAGAAGGAGATGTTGTTCATCCGCGGGAACGCCATGTCCGGCGCCCCGATCATCAGCGGCACGAACCAGTTGCCGAATCCCCCGATCAACGCGGGCATGACCAGGAAGAACACCATGATCAGGCCGTGGCCGGTCACGACCACGTTGTACATCTGCGGATTGACGAAGATGTTGGTGCCGGGGCTTTGCAGCTCCATGCGGATCAGGATCGACAGCAGACCGCCCACGACCCCCGCCGTGAAGGCGAAGATCAGGTACATCGTGCCGATGTCCTTGTGGTTCGTCGAGTAGATCCAGCGGCGCCATCCCGTGGGATGGTCGTCCGCGTGACCCGGCGCATTGGTGGCGACACTTGCCATGATGAATAGCCCTCTTGCAGCCTCTTCAGCGATGAATCGCTGCCACGTTTCTCAATCTATGGCGATCATCTGTGACCGCCCCGGCGACCGAACGACGCGCATGCGTGACCCGCTGCCCACCGCCGATCCGGCGCCGCCAGGCGGCGCCTTGGTCCTGATCAATCCGACGACGCGACCTGACGCGCGCCATCGACCGAGGCGAACATCGCACGCGCCTCGTCCAGCCACTCGGCATAGGCCTCTTCGCTGACCACACGCACCGCGATCGGCATGAAGGCGTGGCCTGCCCCGCAGAGCTCGGAGCACTGGCCGAAATAGATGCCCTCGCGTTCGGCACGGAACCAGGTTTCGTTGAGGCGCCCGGGCACAGCATCCATCTTCACGCCGAAGGACGGCAGCGCGAAAGCGTGCAGCACGCCCTGCGCCGTCACCTGCACGGCGACATTGGCGCCGACCGGCACGACCATCTCGTTGTCGACCGCGAGCAGGTAAGGCTGGCCGATCGCCTCGGCCTCTTCACGCTCCAGCATGGCGGAAATGAAACTGAAACCGCCCTGGTCTTCCGGATACTCGTATTCCCAGTACCAGGAATGACCCGTCACCTTCACCACGATATCGGGCTCGGGGATGATCACCTGCTCGCGCAGCAGGCGGAAGGAGGGAATTGCGATAGCGACCAGAATCAGGATCGGGATCACCGTCCAGGCCACCTCGAGCATGGTGTTGTGCGATGTCCGCGTCGGGTTCGGATTCTTCTTCTCGTTGAAGCGGAAGATGCAGATCAGCAGCAACGCCCCCACGAAGACGGTGATGATGGTGATCACCCAGAGCAGGCCGTT
>PXAW01000159.1 GCA_003567055.1 Hyphomicrobiales bacterium | reverse complement strand
GGATGAAGCCGACGGCGGTGACGAGCACGATGCCCTGCACCACGGCGTAATCGCGGTTGAACACGGCATCGACGACGAGCTTGCCGAAGCCCGGGATGGTGAAGATCTGCTCGGTCAGCACGGCGCCTGCGAGCAATTCACCGAAGAGCAAAGCCGAGACCGTCACCACCGGCACCAGCGCGTTGCGCAGGGCGTGCTTCATGATGACGACGCGTTCGCGCAGGCCCTTGGCGCGGGCGGTGCGGACATAATCGGATTTCAGGACGGACAGCATGGCGCTGCGTGTATGGCGCATCAGCGTGGCTGCGAGCGCCGTGCCGAGCACGAAGGCGGGCATCAGCATGGTCTCGATCGAGCGCACCGGATCGACCGTGAAGGGCCGGTAGCCCGAGGCCGGCAGCCAGCCGAGATTGACCGAGACCAGCAGGATCAGAAGGATACCGAGCCAGAAATTCGGGATCGAGAGCCCGGAAAGAGCCACGAAATTGGCGACATAATCGAGCCAGCTGCCTTTGTAGACCGCCGAGAGAATGCCCATCGGCACGCCGATGCCGACAGCGAAGATCAGCGCCATCACCGCGAGCTGGAAGGTCACGGGGAGCTTTTCCGCGATCAGCGACGTAACCGGCTGGTTGGTGCGCAGCGAGATGCCGAGATCACCCTGCACCACGCCGCTGATCCAGTAGAAATACTGCACCACCAGCGGTTCGTTGAGATGATACATCTCGCGCAGGGCTTCCAGCGTCGCCGGATCGCGGTCCTCGCCGGCCAGCGCCAGCACCGGGTCCCCGGGCAGAAGCTTCTGCAGCAGAAAGACGAAGACGGAGATCATGAAGATCGTCGGTATGGCGATCAGCAATCTGCGGCCGATGAATGCGAGCATGACGGGCGCCTTCCGGTGAACGTGTTCGGCCCGCCCCTGACGGGCGGGGGTGATCCCGGCGCATCAGGCGCCGGGATCGTGTCGTCGCATCTGGCTTCAGTCGGTGAAGCGCACGCCCTCGAGGCGGATCATGCCGTCCGGATAGGCGGTGAAGCCTTCCAGATTGGCGCTCATCGCCCAGATCCAGCTCGGGTGGTAGAGATAGATGATCGGCAGTTCCTCATTGAGGATCTCGCGGGACGCGTCATAGGCTTCCTTGCGCACCTGCGGATCGTTCGAGGTGCGGGCCCGGTCGAGCAGCTCGTCCACGCGCGGATCGCAGAAGCCGGAATCGTTGATGCCGCCTTCGCAGGTCACGAACTGGTGGATATTGCCGTCGACATCCGTGCGGCCCGACCAGCCGACCTGGCTGCCCTGGTACTCACCCGCCGTCTGCTGCTGGAGCAGCGTGGCGAATTCGGTGGCGCGGATGCTGATATCGATACCCGCTTCGGCGGCCATGGCCTGAACCACTTCCATGACCTGGGTCTGGACCGGGTTGTTGGCCACCTGCACGGTGATCTCGACGCCGTCGGCGAAGCCGGCTTCGGCGAGCAGTGCACGGGCAGCCTCGACATCCCGCTCGGGAACCGGGAAGCGCGCATCATAGAAGGTCGCGCCCGGAGGCACCGGCTGGTTGCCCGGCGTGAAGGCGCCCTCGAAGACGACCTGGTTCAGCGCATTGCGGTCGATCGACAGGCTCAGCGCCTGACGCAGACGCGCATCCTGGCCGAAGGGCTCCTCGGAACGCGGGCCGTTGCCCACATTCATGGTGATGCCCTGATAGCCGAGCGCGGTGATGTCTTCCACCGTGAGGTTGGCATCGGCCCGGGCGCTGGCCAGATCGGTGGCCGCGAGGCGCTCGATCATGTCGAGATCGCCGGCGCGCAGGTTTGCCAGGCGCACGGTCGTGTCGGGGATGGGCAGGAAGGTGACCGCATCGAGGTGGATCGCGTCGGCGTTCCAGTAATCATCGAAACGCTCCAGGGCGATGCGGTCCTGCTGGACGCGCTCGACGAAGCGGAACGGGCCGGAGCAGACCGGGGCCGAGCCGAAATCGACACCCATTTCCTCCGCCGCCGTCGGCGAGATCATCATGCCGGCGCGGTCGGAGAGCTGGGCGAGCAGCGTCGCATCGGGGGCATTGAGCGTGAAGCGCACGGTGAACGCGTCCACCGCTTCCACGGCGCTGATCGAAGCGACTTCCGACTTGCGGCGGCTCTCGGGCAGGTTCTGGCTGCGGTCGATATTGGCGACCACGGCATCGGCGTTGAACGGCGTGCCGTCATGGAAGACGACGCCTTCGCGCAGGCTCATGGTCAGCTCGGTCTCGTCGTCGGACCAGCTCCAGTCGGTCGCGAGCTGGGGGACGATGTTGAGATCAGGGTCGATATCAACGAGCTTGTCGCAAAGCGCGGTATAGACGATACGCCCGACGAAGGTGCGCGACTGATCGGTGTCGAGCACGTCGGCATCGTCCTGCAGGCCGATGCGCAGTTCCTGCGCCTGAGCGCTCGCCGCCATCGCGGCGATCAGGGCGGCGGCCCCGACTGTCTGCATGAATCTCATGGTTTCTCTCCTCTGGTCCTCTTGGATCCGTTTTTCGTCAGTTTTCCGGTGCGGCTTGCGAACCGGGTATCCCCGGGCCTGATTCCTCAGGGGTTGCGCCCCTTGTCGGGGTCTGTCTGGCGCTCCGTGCCCGATACAGGGCAAAGCGCTGTTCCACACGCGGGCTGCGCGCGGGCGGCGGGGGCAGGCCTTCGGCCGGCTCCAGCGTCTCGAAATGATGGCAGGCGACGGCGCGCCCTTCGCCTGCGGGCCGCAGCACCGGGCGCTCTGTCCGGCAGCGCGCATCGGCGAAGGGGCAGCGCGTATGGAAGCGGCATCCCGGCGGCGGTGCGACCGGGTTTGGGATATCCCCCGTCAGGGTCGGTCGCGCGCCATCGTGCCGGCGCGCGGGATCGGGAGCGGGAATTGCCGCGAGCAGGGCGCGCGAATACGGATGCAGCGGCGCGGCGAAGAAGTCTTCCGCTTCGCCGACCTCGACGAGCTCGCCCAGATACATCACGCCGACCCGGTCGCTCATGTGGCGCACCACGGCGAGATCGTGGGCGATCACGATCAGGGTGAGGCCGAACTCCTCCTTGAGATCCTCCAGCAGGTTGATCACCTGCGCCTGGACCGAGACGTCGAGCGCCGAGACCGGCTCGTCGCCGATCAGGAGCTTGGGGCCCGTGGCGAGGGCGCGGGCGATGCCGATGCGCTGGCGCTGGCCGCCGGAGAATTCATGCGGATAGCGATCGGCATATTCCGGCCGCAGCCCGACCCGCCGCAGGAGCTTGGCGACCTCGGCGCGACGCTCCTTCGAATCATGGATGCCGTGGGCGCGCATCGGTTCCTCGACCAGCCCGCCGATGGTCATGCGCGGATTGAGCGAGGAGAACGGGTCCTGGAAGATGAATTGCAGATCGCTGCGCAGGCGGCGCATCTCGCCTTCGGGCAAGGCGGCGATGTCCTTGCCGTCATAGATCACCGAGCCCTCGCTCGGATCGAGCAGGCGGATCAAGAGCCGCGCGAGGGTGGACTTGCCGCAGCCCGATTCGCCGACGATCGAGAAGGTCTCGCCCCGGCGCACGCTGAGATCGACGCCGTCGACGGCGCGCACCACCGTGGGCTTGCCGAAGAGCGGGCGCTTCGTCACGAAATGCTTGCGCAGCCCGCGCGCCTCGATCAGCGGCGTATCCCGCGCCGTTTCCTGCTGCGTTGCGGTGTTTTCGCTCATGATCTCGGCTGCGCTCATGCCGCTTTCTCCGGTGCGAAATGCTCCTCGAGCGGGGCGTAGTGGCACGCCACGGCGTGGCCGGGCGCGATCTCGCGCAAAGGCGGCGCTTCGGCGCAGGCCGCATCGGCGAAGGGGCAGCGATCGGCGAAGCGGCATCCCGCCGGCATGTTCTCCGGCGCCGGCACGAGGCCGGGAATGGTGGCGAGGCGGCTGCCGCGCGCAGCCGCTTCGAGGCCCGGCAGCGAGCCGATCAGGCCGAGCGTGTAGGGGTGCTGGGGATCGTTGAACAGCGCCTCGACCGGCGCCGCCTCGACGATGCGCCCGGCATACATCACCGCGACCTTGTCGGCGACTTCCGCGACCACGCCGAGATCATGCGTGATCAGGATCAGGGCCGTGCCGCTCTCGCGCTGGAGATCGCGGATCAGTTCCAGCACCTGCGCCTGGATGGTGACGTCGAGGGCGGTGGTCGGCTCGTCGGCGATCAGCAGGTTGGGATCATTGGCGAGCGCCATGGCGATCATGGCGCGCTGGCGCATGCCGCCGGAGAGCTGGTGGGGATAGGCATCGAGGCGGGTGCGGGCGGCGGGGATGCCGACCCGCTCCAGCATGTCGAGGGCACGCGCGCGCGCCGCGTCGATGCCGATATTGCGATGGCGCATCACCGATTCGATGATCTGGTCGCCGATGGTGAAGGCGGGGTTGAGCGCCGTCATCGGCTCCTGGAAGATCATGGCCATACGGTCGCCGCGCAGCGCCGACCAGGCCTCGGCGGAGAGCCCCAGAAGGTCGCGCCCGTCGAAGCGCACCCGCCCGCCGGTGACGGAGACCGGCGGCGTCTGCAACAGTCCCATCAGCGCCAGTGCCGTGACCGACTTGCCGCAGCCGGATTCGCCGACGATGCACAAGGTCTCGCCGGGCATGACCGAGAAGCTCACGCCGTCGACGAGGTTTTCCGCCTGCCGGCCGATCATGATCGAGAGATCCTCGACTTCGAGAAGGGGCGCGTTATCCGACAAGGCCGGCCTCCTGATCGTCCTGGGAGAGAATGTTGCGGCGAAGCGTGGCGATATGGGTGCGCATCGCCTGTTCGGCGGCGCCGGGATCGCGGCGGGCGATGGCATCGACGATGGCGGCATGCTGCTCGACATAGGTCGCGACCATCGCATTGGAGCGCGCCCGCTCGCGCAGGCTGCGCCAGGCCTCGTCGCGGCGCACTTCCTCGATGATCTCGTAGAGCCCGAAGAGCAGCGCGTTACCGGCAGCGCGCCCGATGGTGCGGTGCAGCGCCTCGTCCCATAATTCGCGGGCATCATCGTCGCGCGCGCGGGCGAGGCGCTCGCACAGATCGCGCATGTTGCGCACGTCCTGCTGGACGGCACGCATGGCGGCAAGGCCGGCCAATGCGGGTTCGAGCTGCATGCGCGCTTCGAGAACCTCTTGCGGATTGGTTCGGTCGACGAGGGCGCTCACTGTCCCCGGATTCTCGCTCGGACGGGGGCCGGTGAAGGTCCCCTTGCCCTGCTGGCGCCAGATCAGCCCTTCGGTTTCGAGCACTTCCAGCGCGCGGCGCACGGCCCGGCGCCCGATCCCCAGTTCCGCCGCGAGATCCCGCTCAGGCAGAAGCCGCACGGCTTTCCCGCCATCGCGATCGATGCGCTGCACCCGTGCCCGCAGGGCCGCGAGCGCACGGCTGGAATTGTCGCCGCCATTGGTAGCGTGCGCCGTTTCGGCGTCAGCCTCGGCCATGAGCGATGATCCCCTCATCGGATTTGCGGTGCCGCCGATCTTGATGCCAGCGTGACCAATCGCATATTGGTTCGT
>PXAW01000110.1 GCA_003567055.1 Hyphomicrobiales bacterium | reverse complement strand
GGCGACCTCGATCAGCACGGCGAGCTCCTTGACCTTGCGCACGCGCCCGATCAGGCGGCGATGGGCGCGGGCCGGGTCGCCCTCATAGGTGGCGGGATCGATCAGCACCGCCATTTCCTCGTCGAGCCAGGCGCTGCGCCCGGTCTCTTCGAGCTGGGCGGCGAGCGTCTCATAGACCGGGATCAGATGTGTCACGTCGGAGAGCGCATAGGCGCTCTGCGCCTCGCTCAACGGGCGCCGCGACCAGTCGGTGAAGCGCGATGACTTGTCGATCCGCGCCTTGGCGAGATCATTGGCGAGTTGCTCGTAGGAGACCGAATCGCCATAGCCGCAGACCATGGCCGCGACCTGGGTGTCGAAGAGCGGGGTGGGGATCACCTTGCCCATCGTCCAGATGATCTCGACATCCTGGCGCGCCGAGTGAAACACCTTGATGGTGCCGGCATCCGCCATCAGCGCGAAGAAGGGCGCGAGGTCGATGCCGTCCGCCAGCGGATCGATCAGCACGGCCTCCTCGGGCGATGCGATCTGGATCAGGCAGAGCCTGGCGTAATAGGTCGTCTCGCGCATGAACTCCGTGTCGACGGTGACGAAGGGATGCGCGGCGAGCCGGGTGCAGGTCGCCGAGAGTTCGGCGGTGTCGGTGATCAGTTTCATGGTATTCCTTTGCCGAATATGGCGATTGTGTGCAAGCACGAAGCGCCCGGCAAGCATGAATCCCGGCATGCAGATATCAACCGTGTCGGCGGAAATCCCGGTCCGGGCGGGCAAATTCGCGTGCGCTGCGGCAGCGGCTCTTGACAAGCGCGGCCTGCCGGGCTCACTCCCCTGCGAGCTCGTTCGAGAAAGAAAACCGGTTCCATGCATCGCTATCGCACCCATACCTGCGCCGCTCTTCGCGAAACCGACATCGACGCCGAGGCCCGCCTGTCCGGCTGGTGCCACCGCATCCGCGACCATGGCGGCGTGCTGTTCATCGATCTGCGCGACCATTACGGCATCACGCAATGCGTGGTGGATCCCGATTCCTCCGCCTTCAAGCTGGCCGAGACGCTGCGCTCGGAATGGGTCGTGCGGCTCGACGGCAAGGTGCGCCGGCGCCCGGAAGGCACGCAGAACCCCGATCTGCCCACCGGCATGATCGAGGTCTTCATCACCGATCTTGAGGTGCTGGGCGCCGCCGACGAATTGCCGATGCCGGTTTTCGGCGAGCATGATTACCCGGAAGACATCCGCCTGAAATACCGCTTCCTCGACCTGCGCCGCGAGAAGCTGCACGCCAATATCATGAAGCGCGGCCAGATCATCGATTCGATCCGCCGGCGCATGAAGGAGGGCGGCTTCTTCGAATTCCAGACGCCGATCCTCACCGCTTCCTCGCCGGAAGGCGCGCGCGACTTCCTCGTGCCCTCGCGCCTGCATCCGGGCAAGTTCTACGCCCTGCCGCAGGCGCCCCAGCAGTTCAAGCAGCTCGTCATGATGTCGGGCTTCGATCGCTATTTCCAGATCGCGCCCTGCTTCCGCGACGAGGATGCCCGCGCCGACCGCTCGCCCGGCGAGTTCTACCAGCTCGATGTCGAGATGAGCTTCGTCACGCAGGAAGACGTCTTCCAGGCGGTGGAGCCGGTTCTGCGCGGCGTGTTCGAGGAATTCGCCGAGGGCCGGAAGGTGACCGGCGCGTTCCCGCGTATCCCCTATGCGGAGGCGATGCTGAAATACGGTGTCGACAAGCCGGATCTGCGCAATCCGCTGATCATCTGCGACGTGACCGAGGAATTCTCCCGCGAGGAGGTGACCTTCAACGCGTTCAAGAACGTGATCAAGGCCGGCGGCATCGTGCGCGCCATCCCCGCCACCGGGGCGGCGAGCCAGTCGCGCTCCTTCTTCGACAAGCTCAATGACTGGGCGCGCGGCGAGGGTGCGGCGGGGCTTGGCTATATCGTCTTCGAGGATGACGGCGGCGATCTCGTCGGCAAGGGGCCGATCGCGAAGTTCATCCCGGCCGAGGTGCAGAAGCTGATCGCCGCGAAGGCGGGGATCGCGGCCGGCGACGCCGTGTTCTTCTCCGCCGGCGAGAAGGCCAAGGCCGTGGCGCTGGCCGGCAAGGCGCGCACGCGCATCGCCGAGGAGCTCGATCTCATCCCCGACGGCGAATTCGCCTTCTGCTGGATCACCGATTTCCCGATGTATGAATGGGACGAGGACGAGAAGAAGATCGAGTTCTCGCACAACCCGTTCTCGATGCCCAATTACGATCTCGACAAGTTCCTCGCGCTGAACCCGGCGGATGCGGACGAGATCCTCGGCATCACCGCCTTCCAGTACGACATCGTCTGCAACGGCGTCGAGCTCTCCTCCGGCGCGATCCGTAACCACCGCCCGGACGTGATGCGCAAGGCTTTCGGGCTCGCGGGCTATGGCGAGGACGTGCTCGAGGCGAAATTCGGCGGCATGCTGCGCGCATTGTCGCTGGGCGCGCCCCCGCATGGCGGCATCGCCCCGGGGATCGACCGTATCGTCATGCTGCTGTGCGGCGAGCAGAACCTGCGCGAGGTGGTGCTGTTCCCGATGAACCAGAAGGCTGAAGACCTTCTGATGAGCGCGCCCTCCGAGGTCAGCGCCAAGCAGCTGCGCGAATTGCATATCCGGCTCAATCTGCCGGAGTGAGGCGCAAAGCGGTCGCTGCGCGCGACACGCGAGCGCTGCCCATCGCATATGCGCCCCCTCGCCATGGCGGGGGCGGCTTTCCCTCGCTAGGCTGTGTGCGTGCAGTGCGGGATCAGCCGCGTCGATGCACGATCTGCGCGGATGATGGTGGCTCGGACCTGTCATCGTGAAGCGATGGTGGGCCGGCAGGGGTGAGCGTCAGCATGAGATCGTTCTGGCAGGAAATGCGCGGTGGCTTTGCAGCGATGCGGCCCGAACATTTTCCCTATGTCAGATTCGCTGCTGCCCTGATCCTCGGCTTTATCGGCGGGGCGATCTTCAACGCACTGGAATTGCCGCTGCCCTGGATGCTCGGGCCGATGACCTTCTGCACGATCGCCGCGATTCTGCGCGCGCCGATCGCCGCTCCCACGGTCGTGCGCCCGCCCATGTCGGCGGTGATCGGCGTGATGCTTGGCGCAGCCTTCACGCCGGCGATTCTCACAAGTCTGCTCGACTGGGTGCCGACGATCATCGGGCTCGCCTTCTTCGTCGCCGTATCCGGCTTCGCCTGCGTCCTGTATTTCCGCAAGGTCGGGCGCATGGACATGACGACGGCCTATTTCTCGGGCATGCCGGGCGGGCTGGTCGAGATGGTCATCGTCGGCGAACAGCGCGGCGGAGACGGGCGCACCATCGCGCTGGTGCATTCGGCGCGCATTCTCCTGGTGGTGATGACGCTGCCCTTCCTGGTCGAACTGGTCGAGGGCGTGTCGCTCGGCGGGCGCGCGAGCATGGGCCCCTCGGTGACCGAGGCGCCGCTCACCGCCGAATTGTGGATCATCGGCTGCGGCTTTGCAGGTGCCGTTTTCGGCCATCTGGTACGTTTGCCGGCGAAATATCTGCTCGGCCCGATGCTGGTCTCCGCCTTCGTGCATGCCGCCGGCATTACCGATTTCCAGCCGCCGGCGGAGATCGTGCAGGGCGCGCAGATCGTGCTGGGGGTGACCATCGGCTGCCGTTTTCTGGGCACGCCGCCGCAGGTGATCCTGCGCGTTCTCGCGCTCTCCTTCGGCTCCACGGTGATCCTTCTGGCGATGACGCTGGGCTTTGCGGTGATCGTCGCGCGCTTCTCCGCCTTCGAGGTGCTGCCGCTGATGCTGGCCTATTCCCCGGGCGGGCTGGCCGAGATGAGCCTCGTCGCCATCGCGGTGCATACGGAGGTCGCCTTCGTGGCCGCGCATCACATCATCCGGATCCTCTTCGTCATGCTCAGCGCCGGCCCCACCTTCGCGCTGCTCTATCCGAAACGCGGCGGCGAGGGTGGCGGCAAGGGCACCGGCAAGGGCAGCGGCAAGGGCGGGATTCCGCGCATGCGCGACGGCTGATGCGGGATTCCCGCGCGCCGGTGCGCCTGCCGCAAGGGGCCCCGGAGAATCCCGCGAAAGAAACCCGGAAGAAAGCCCAAAGAACCCATTGACGCGCCGCCCCGCCCCTCGTATGAAGCGCCATCGCCGACAGGCGAGCCCAGGTGGCGGAATTGGTAGACGCGCTGGTTTCAGGTACCAGTGGTGCAAGCCGTGGAGGTTCGAGTCCTCTCCTGGGCACCAACGCTCTCTAGAAGCGTTGATCCGCAAGGTTTTCAGGCAGAGCGACGGTTTGATGGCGCCCGCGTTTCGGAATTGACCGGCGCGGCTTTGGTGCTTGTGCACCCGCAGCAGCTTGCCCTGTCTGCCCCGGTGTGGGACCTTGCGATTGCTGCCAGCCTTTACCTTCCTGACAGGAGAACCCGGTGCCATGCTTTCGGGGGCCGTCTGGAGAGACATCGCTGCCGTGCTGCTCGGGTTTGCGGTGTGGGCGGGGTGTTCTGGTGCGCGCGCGCAGGTCGGGGGCGGGGAAAGCGTTGATCAGGCCGTCTGCCGTTTCATCGAGGCTGCTGCGCAGGATCATGCAATTCCGCGCGGGTTCCTGACCCGCCTGATCTGGCGCGAGAGCAGCTTTCGCGCGCATGTCGTGAGCCATGCCGGCGCGCAAGGCATCGCCCAGTTCATGCCGGGCACGGCTGCCGAGCGCGGGCTTGCGGACCCGTTCGACCCCGAACAGGCGATCCCCATAGCCGCCGGCTTCCTTGCGGAACTCACCATGCGCTTCGGCAATCTGGGTCTCGCGGCGGCAGCCTATAACGGCGGACCGACGCGGGTCGCGAACTGGCTCGCCAGAGAGGGGGGCCTGCCGCGGGAGACGCGCGATTTCGTCTTCAACGTCACCCGTCACAGCGCCGAGGAATGGGCGGCAATGGCCGCAGGCGAGACGGGGGCGATCACGGCAGCGGACGAAGATCGCCCCTGTCTCGAACTCGCCGCATTGCTGCGCGGCCCGGGCGCACCTCCGGGATTTGAGGCCACGCCCTTCGCGCCGTGGGGCGTGCAGCTCGCGGGCAACGTCTCCCGAGACAGGGCGCTCGCCGCGTTCCGGCGCGAGATTGCACGCTATGACGATCTCCTGGGTGACATCCAGCCGATGATCATCGGTACGCGCCTGCCCGGACGAGGGAGCGCGCCCTTCTTTCGCGTGCGCGTGCCGGCGCAGACACGCGACGAAGCGGAGCGCCTCTGCGAGCGGATCCGCGCAGCGGGCGGAAGCTGCATCGTGCTCAGGAGTTGAGGTCTTGCCGGTGCAAAGCGGATCCGGTTCGGCCCGGTGCTGAACGGCGGGTTCGCTCGCGTCAAGCCGGCTGCGTGTTCTCGACTGATCTGGGCACGCCGAGACGTCCGTGCCCGGTCGAAGTCTTGCGAGTTGGAAGATCAGAAACGGTAGTTCAGACCAACACGCGCGATGTGGAAATCAGAGCGGGCGCAAAAGCCCCCGCCGACGTTCTGAAAACAGCCCTGACCGCCTCAAAT
>PXAW01000459.1 GCA_003567055.1 Hyphomicrobiales bacterium | reverse complement strand
GGCATCCGGCCCGTAGAGCAGAACCACACAGACCTGCGAGCCGAGATTGGCGAGGGTGCGTTCCGCGTCACTCGCTTTGACCGTTGCCATCAGCTGTCGTCAGCGTGGCTCAACTGGTGCTGACCGGTGCGAAAATCAATCGCGACCTGTGTTGCGATCTGGCGCGCCAGCTGCCGCGCGAGCCGCTGTTCGGCCTCACGCCGTGCACGCAAGGCGGCGAAGCGCTGATCCGTACGATCGTAGCTGGCTTCACCCCGTTGCGAACCGGTCAGCACGATGCTTTCGGTCTCCAGATCCTCGATCTGCCAGCTTACATTCGCGCTGATCGCCCCGGAAGCCGCTCGTCCGGTCGCGGTGCTGATGATCGGCGAGCTGCGTTGCGCGGCCACCACTGCGCTCAGACGGTAGCGCTTCTCCACGTCCTCGGTCCGCTCACCGTCAAGGGCGAAGATCAGTTCACTGCGAAATTCATGCGCCATCGCCTCGTCACCGCCGCTGACCCGCACATTGCCGACATCGACCCGCTTGAGCTCCTCGGCGACACCGCCCGGCAGGCTCGCGGTAGGCGCGTAGACAGGCGTGAAGCAGCCGGCGAGCCCCAATGCGACACCGCCGATGACGAGATGCCGCCAGTGTCTGAACAGGCCGGTGCCCGAGCCGGAGGGGCGGCGGATGAGTCTCTCAGACGACGACATTGACGATCCTCTGCGGCACGACGATCACCTTGCGCGCAGGCTTGCCGTCCATGGCACGCTGCACGCCCTCGAGGGCCAGTACCGCTTCCTCGATGCTCTTCGCATCCGCATCGCGCGCCACGGTGACGTCCCCGCGCTTCTTGCCGTTGACCTGAACGGGAAGCGTGATCGAATCTTCCACCAAAAGCGCGGCTTCGACAAGCGGCCAGTTCTGCTCGGCGACGAGGCCCTCGCAGCCCAGGGCCGTCCAGCATTCCTCCGCGAGATGCGGCATCATCGGGGCGATCAGCTGGATGAGGACCCGCAAGGCTTCGCGCTGGGCGAAGGCCATGTCCGGGGCCGTTTCGCCGTGCTTGGCCGCGACCGTGGAGGAAATCGCATTGGCGAGCTCGTAGATCTTCGCGACCGCGACGTTGAAGCGCAGATTCTCGATCGCATCCCCGACTGCTGCGAGGGTGCGATGCGTCGCCTTGCGCAGGGCGAGCGCATCCTGCGCGTATTCCGCCGGCGGCGCTGCGGGGGCCTGCGTCGCGGCGGAATCGTTCACCATCCGCCAGACGCGCTGCACGAAACGCCAGGCGCCCTGCACGCCCTCCTCGGTCCAGATCACGTCACGTTCGGGTGGCGAATCGGAGAGCATGAACCAGCGCGCGGTGTCGGCGCCGTAGGAGGCGATGATGTCATCGGGATCGACGACGTTCTTCTTGGATTTGGACATCTTCTCGATCGAGCCGATCGAGACCTCCGCGCCGCTATCCAGATGGATGGCCCGACGGCCACCCTCGCTGCTTTCGATGCGGATCTCGTTGGGCTGCACCCAGGCGCCGGAGGCGTCCTTGTAGGTCTCGTGCACCACCATGCCCTGCGTGAACAGGCCGGCAAAGGGCTCGTCGAGACCCACCAGCCCGACCTTGCGCATGGCCCGGGTGAAGAAGCGCGAATAGAGCAGATGCAGGATCGCGTGCTCGATGCCGCCGATATACTGGTTCACCGGCAGCCAGGCATCGGCGGTGGCCTTGTCGGTCGGCCTGTCCGTGAGCGCGGGATCGGTGAAGCGGGCGAAATACCAGGACGAATCGACGAAGGTGTCCATCGTATCCGTCTCGCGGCGCGCATCCGCCCCGCATTTGGGGCATTTGCAGTGCTTCCAGCTCGGATGCCGGTCGAGCGGATTGCCGGGTTTCTCGAAATCGATATCGTCCGGCAGGGCCACGGGCAGCTGATCTTCCGGCACCGGGACGGTGCCGCAGCTGTCGCAATGGATCACCGGGATCGGGCAGCCCCAATAGCGCTGGCGCGAGATGCCCCAGTCGCGCAGGCGGAAATTCACCTTGCGGGTGGCAACCGGGCGCTCGTCCCGCATCTCGGTTTCGAGGCGCGACGCGACGGCCTCCTTGGCTTCACCGATGCTCATCCCGTCGAGGAAATGCGAATTCACCAGCCGGCCTTCGCCGATATAGGCCTCGTCGGTGACGGTGAAGCTTTCCGGATCGGCGCCTTCGGGGGCCACCACGACACTGTTGCCGAGGCCGTAGGCATTGGCGAAATCGAGGTCGCGCTGGTCATGGGCCGGGCAGCCGAAAATGGCGCCGGTGCCGTAATCCATCAGGATGAAATTCGCCACATAGACCGGCAGCGTCCAGGACGGATCGAACGGATGCACGGCGCGCAGGCCGGTATCGAAGCCGCGCTTCTCGGCCTTCTCGATCGCCTCGGCGGAGGTGCCCATGCGCTTGCATTCGGCGACGAATTCAGCGAGCTCGGCATTGTCCTGTGCGAGCCGGCGCGCCAGCGGATGATCGGGCGCCACCGCCATGAAGCGTGCGCCGTAGAGCGTGTCGGGCCGGGTGGTGAAGACCTCGAGCTCGTCGGTCCCGCCGGGCGCGGTCTCTTCGAGGGCGAAGCGGATCGACAGGCCTTCCGAGCGGCCGATCCAGTTGCGCTGCATGGTGCGCACCTTCTCCGGCCAGCGTTCGAGACCATCGATCGCGTCGAGCAGCTCGTCGGCGTAATCGGTGATGCGCAGGAACCATTGCGTCAGTTCACGCTGCTCGACCAGCGCACCGGAGCGCCAGCCGCGCCCGTCGATCACCTGCTCGTTGGCAAGCACCGTCTGGTCGACCGGATCCCAGTTCACCTTCGCCGTCTTGCGATCGACGAGCCCCGCTTCGAGGAAGGCGAGGAACATGGCCTGCTGGTGGCGGTAATAGCTCGGATCGCAGGTGGCGATCTCGCGGCTCCAGTCGAGCGAGAGGCCCATGGATTTGAGCTGGTCGCGCATGGTGGCGATATTGGCATAGGTCCATTCGCGGGGATGGACCTTGTTCTGCATCGCCGCATTCTCCGCCGGCATGCCGAAGGCGTCCCAGCCCATCGGATGCAGGACGTTGAAGCCCCTGGCGCGCTTGTAGCGTGCGACCACGTCGCCCATCGCGTAATTGCGCACGTGCCCCATATGGATGCGCCCGGAGGGATACGGGAACATCTCCAGCACGTAGTATTTTTCGCGGGGATCGTCGTTGCGGGTGCGGAAGAGATCCTTCTCGTTCCACACGCCCTGCCATTTCGGCTCGGATTCTTTGGGGTTGTAACGCTCGGCCTTCATTTTGGGCTCGATTTGCCGCCTGATCGGTATAAGTTGGGGAAACGCGGCTTGCGCCGCTTGACGTGTGCGGACTAGGACATGATTGCGCCCTCGGGTCAACGCCCGTGGCCGGCGGATGGATGAAAAATGGCCCGTGCGATGCTGCAATGGCGCTGTCATGCGGGCCGACACCAGGGAGAAATCGAGCCGATGGCTGATCAGAATGTGATCGCGCGATTCGAGGAGGTCCGCCAGAGCGTGGCGCGGGCGGCGCATGATTGCGGGCGCGAGCCCGGCAAGGTCACGCTCGTGGCCGTCTCCAAGACCTTTCCCGCCGAGGCGATCGTGCCGGTGCTGGAAGCCGGACATCGGGTCTTCGGCGAGAATTACGTCCAGGAAACCGCCGGCAAATGGCCGGCTTTGCGCGAGCGCTTTCCGGATGTCGAACTGCATCTGATCGGGCCGCTTCAATCCAACAAGGCGCGCGAGGCGGTGGCGCTCTACGACGTGATCGAGAGCCTCGACCGGGTCTCGCTGGCAAAGGCGCTCGCGAAGGAAATCGCCCGGGCGCGCGAGGCGGGTGCACGGGTACCGCGCCTGTTCGTGCAGGTGAATACCGGCGAGGAAGAGCAGAAGGGCGGCGTCGCGCCGGCCCAGGCGGATGCCTTCATCGCCGCCTGCCGCGACGAATACGGGCTCACGATCGACGGGCTGATGTGCATCCCGCCCTTCGACGAGCCGCCTTCGCCGCATTTCGCCTTCCTGCGCGAGATCGCACAGCGCAATCATATCCATGCTCTGTCGATGGGCATGAGCGCCGATTACGCGGCGGCGATCCAGCTCGGCGCGACCCATGTGCGCATCGGCAGCGCCATTTTCGGCGCGCGGGATACCAGGTGAGCGGCGATCCGTCAGATATGCTCGCAGCCGATCGCAGGGGGGAGGCCGATGCGGCTCTGCGCCTGTCGGTGCACGATCTCGCCTGCCGGCGTTCGGGGCGGTTGGTTTTCGCCGGGCTCGGCTTCGATCTCGGGCCGGGTGACGCGCTGCTCGTGACCGGGCGCAACGGCGCGGGCAAATCGACGCTGCTCGCCATTCTCGCCGGGCGGTTGCGCGCGGCAGCGGGCCGGGTCGTGCTCAGCGGTGCCGGCGAGGCGACCCTGCCGGAGCGGCTGCACTGGATCGCCCATCGCGACGGCTTGAAGACGGCTTTGAGCGCGCGCGAGAACCTCGCCTTCGCCGCGGCCATGCTCGGTGAGGCGCGGCTTGCGTCCCGTGACGCGCTGGAGCGGGTCGGATTGCCGCATGTGGCGGACATGCCGGTCGCCTATCTCTCCGCCGGCCAGCGTCGCCGGGTCGCGCTGGCGCGGCTTCTGGTGGCGCATCGCCCGATCTGGCTCCTCGACGAGCCGACCTCGGCCCTCGATGCCGCCTCGCAGCAGATGCTCTACGATCTGATGCGCGAACACCGTGCCGCCGGCGGCATCATCATCGCGGCGACCCATCTGCCGCTGCCCCTCGACGACGCGCAGAGCCTCGCCATCGCCGCGCCGCAACCCGGTGCCGGGGCGCAAGGCGCTTCGGCCCCGCAGGATTGGGACGATTGGGAGATCGGCGACGTGAGCGGCGCCTCCGCAGGCGGGAGGGCCGCCCCGTGACCCGTGCCTTCTTCGCCCTCGTCGCGCGCGATTTGCGCCTTGCCGCCCGGATCGGCGGATCCGGCGTGATGGGGCTCGTCTTCTTCCTGATGATCCTGACGCTGGTGCCCTTCGCTTTGGGGCCGGATCTCAACCTGCTCTCGCGTATCGGCCCGGCGATCCTGTGGATCGCGGCTTTGCTCTCGACGCTGATCGGGCTCGACCGGCTGTTTCAGGCCGACGAGGAAGACGGCTCGCTGGATCTGATCACCGCCTCGCCCCTGCCGCTGCCGGCAACCGTCCTGGCCAAGGTGGCCGCGCACTGGCTGACGACGGGCGCGCCGCTCGCCCTCGTTTCGCCGGTCTTCGGCCTGCTGGTGGCGCTCGACGGGATCGGCATGCTCGCCGTCGCTGCGACGCTGCTGGTGGGAACGCCGGCGCTGACCTTCATCGGCGCCGTCGGTGCGGCGCTGACCGCGACGATCCGGCGGGGCGGGCTGATCCTGTCGATCCTGGTCCTGCCCCTGATGATCCCCACCCTGATCTTCGGGGTCTCCGCCGCCAATGCCGCACGCGGCGGTACGGTGCCCTTCACCACACCCTTCCTGATCCTGATCGCCATCACCCTGATCAGCGGCCTGATCGCAACCATCGCGGC
>PXAW01000046.1 GCA_003567055.1 Hyphomicrobiales bacterium | reverse complement strand
GGCCGGGACCGATCGGGTCGAGGATGTCCACCACGATCGTGCCCGGATGGCGGATGAACCTGCGGCGTGGCCAGTACAGACCGGAATTGAGCGCCACCGGCAGACAGGGCGCACGGAGCTTCGCATAGAGATGCGCCACGCCGAACTTGTAGGCGGGCGGCGCGCCGGGCGGGCGGCGGGTGCCTTCGGGAAAGATGATGATCTGGCGCCCGGCGGCGATCTCCTCGCGGGCGCGCGCATTCATCTCCTTGAGCGCCTGTGAGCCGCCCTTGCGATCGACGGGCACCGACCGCGCCTTCCAGGCATACCAGCCGAAGAACGGGATCCACATCAATTCGCGTTTGAGCACATAGGCCGGATCATCGAGGATCACGAGCAGGGCGAAGGTCTCCCACAGGGACTGGTGCTTGGAAGCGACGATCATGCCGCCGGCGGGGATCTTCTCCAGCCCCCGGAAATCCACCTTCGTCCCCGCGATCACCCTCAGAAGCCAGAGCGAGGAACGCGCCCAGAGCCGCGCCACACGCATGAAGACCCGGCGCGGCAGGGCCAGCACCGGCAGGCACAGGATCATCCAGACGAGGAGGTTGAGATAATAGGCCAGATTGAAGAGGAGAGAACGCAGGATCAGCATGGTTCATGAACCGTGAGCGGCGCGCCGGACGCCGGAAGCAGGGCAGCGGGATACCCCTCCTAACCGCCCGGGCCGGCTTTGTGAATGGCAAAGCCGCCTTACTCCGCTCCCGACACGTCGCCGGATGCTTCTCCCGAGGCGGCTTCGGCCCCGCCATGGGAATGCGGCCGGCGGCTGAGAATCTCGGCGAGCCGCGAGAGTTCCGGGTCGTTCTCGAACTGCGTGCGCCCCCAGACCATCAGGAACTTGAGGTATTCCTGGCCGAGCAGGCGAAAGGTCGAGCCATCGCGCCACCAGCGCGACACGTCCATATCCGTCGGCGAGACGGCATGGGGATATTTGGCGACGTCCGGCATGGCATTGTCGAGTTCGAGCATGGTGCGCGGCATATGGTAATTCGAGGTGACCACGATGATCGCCTCGAAACCCCGATCCGCCACCCAGCGCCGCGTCTCGATGGCATTGCCGATCGTGTTGCGGGCGCGGTGGTCGAGATCGACGCAGCATTCCAGCCAGTCCTTCTGGCCGGGATTGAGCCGGGCGATCTGGGAGCGGGTGGTGTGCTCGTTCACGCCGGAAATCAGCAGCCTGTCGGCGAAGCCGCGCGAGAGCAGCTCGATCGCATCGGCCACACGCTGCGAACCGCCGGTGAGCGCGACGATGCCCTGCGCACGCGGCGGGTCACCCGCATGGCGGTAGCCGTCGAGCGTGCGCACGAAGATCATAAAGCCGCCGGCGAGCGACAGCACAGCGATCAGCGGCAGGACGAGCAATGCGCGCAGCAGCAACCGCAGCCGGCCCGCCCGCTTGCGCGCCGGCCCGGCGGTCTCCCGCCATGCTCGATTTCCGTCATTTGCGGCCATGCTACGGCCGTCTCCCGCCGCCACTCGCAATCCGTCCCTTATCGCGCCCCCGATTACGCCGGGCAATCCGTAAAGCGCCGTGCGTGGCAGATTGCCCGGCGATTGCGGCCTCAACGCGGCGGCACTGTTCGCGAAACCTGTTCACGGCTTGCGCTGCAGAAAACGACGCACCGACAGATCGGACATCGCCGCCGTCACCAGCGCGGCGACGAGCGCCGTGCCGGACATGACCAGATAACCGCGCGCGCCGATCTCGAAGGCGCCGAACAGCGCCTCCAGCTGGTCGCCCGCCGGCGAAGCCCGCCAGGAGGCGGAAATCCAGCCGAGTGCCACGAAGATCGCGATCGCCGCGATCCCGCCGATCGCACCGCCCTCCAGCCCCAGCCGCAGGAAGCGCCGGCGGAATTCGCGCGCGATATAGGCGTCGTGCGCGCCCACGTAATGCAGTACTTCGATGATATCGCGATTGCCGGCCATGGCGCCGCGCGTGGCGAAGGCGACGGCGAGGCCGGTGGCGATCAGCACCAGCAGCACGAGGGCGATCCCCACTGCGACGATGGTCTGCGCCATGTTCGACAGCCGCGCCAGCCATTGCGCATGATCATCGAGGCTCGCCCCCGGCACCGCCTCGCGCAGCTGCATGCGCAGGGAGGCGAGATCGGGCCGCCGCTCCGGATCGAGACGCAATTCGATCAGGCGCGGCACCGGCAGCTCCGCGAGATCGAGACCGCTGCCGAGCCAGGGTTCGAGCAGGCGCTCCGACTGGCCCAGACTGAAGGGCTCCACGGCCAGGACACCGGGCGTGTCGCGCGCCATCCGTGCCGCCTGCGCGACCAGTTCCTCCATATCCGCCTGCGGTTGCGGACGGATCTGGATGGTCGCCTCCGCCCCCACGGCGGCGCGCCATTGCGCCGAATTCGTCGCCACGAGTTCGGCCGCGCCGGCGCACAGGGCCGCGAGAAAGGTGAGGATCGCGATCACCGCCACGAGGGCGCGCGCCGCTGCGGAATCGACGGGAACGAGCGGCGTCTGACGCGCAAGCAGCCGGGCGATCATCGCGCGCCCGGGCAGCGGCCGGCGCGGGCGGTTTCCCGGGCCTACATCGCCTGGCGCGCCGTGTCGCGCATGGTCTTGTGCATCATCTTGCGCGTCGTCTTGCGCGTGATTCGTGGTTCCCGGCACCCGGCCCCCCTGTACCTTTTCCCTGCGCTTCTCAGGCATCGATATGCAGATGGCCGTCGGCGAGGAGCAGCCGGCGGGCATCGTAGAGATCCATCAAGGCCAGATCATGGGTGGCGATCAAGACCGCCGTGCCCAGCCGGTGCAATTCGATGAACAGCCGCAGCAGCCGCCGCGCCAGTCCCGGATCGACATTGCCGGTCGGCTCGTCGGCCAGAAGCAGATCGGGACGCGTGATCAGCGCCCGCGCAATCGCCGCGCGCTGTTTCTCACCGCCGGAGAGCACCGGCGGCAGCACATGCATGCGCTCGCCCAGCCCCACCCAGGCGAGCAGCTCCGTCACCTCCGCCCGGTAGCGCGCTTCTTCCATTTCCTGGACACGCAGGGGCAGGGCGACGTTTTCATACAGCGTGAGATGGTCGAGCAGGCGGAAATCCTGGAAAACCACCCCCATACGCCGGCGCAGATCGGCCAGGCGGCGCTGGTCGATGCGGCTGACCTCCTCGCCGAACAGCGTCATCACCCCGCGCGTGGGGCGCACCGACATCAGGATCAGCCGCAGGAGCGTGGTCTTGCCCGCGCCGGACGGGCCGGAGAGGAACTGGAACGAATGCGGCTCGATCGAAAAGGTGAGATCGCGCAGCACTTCGGGGCCGAGGCCGTAACGGACCCCGACATTCTCGAAATGCACGACGGGAATGTCGCTGAAATCAGGAGCGAAAGCGAAGTCCTTCACGGGTCCTTAACCAAAATGATTCCCCAATGCCGGAACGGGTGCGGCAACCAGCCTACCCGTCGTCACGTGATTCGCCCATGCTGATCGTATGTCCATCTTGTGAAAGTGAATTCGCGATCGATCCGGCGCTGCTGCGTCCGAACGGGCGCAAGCTGCGCTGCGCGAGTTGCCGGGAGGTGTTCTTCATCGATGCCCCCGATGACGAGGACGGGTTCGACGAGGAGGATCCGGTCGCGGCCAGCCTGGCAAGGCGCATGCGCGGCGTGGATGAAGCAGGGCCGGAAATCGCGGTGGATGCGCACAATCTGCGCCCGGCAGCCCATGGTGCCGGGGGGCGCGGCGTGGGCCTGCCGCGCCGGCTGACGGGCGCCGTCGCCGGCCTCTTCCACGGCATCGGCGGCGCGCTGCGGCGCCTTCCGCTGACACCGATCTTCGCCATGCTTCTCCTGGGGATCGTGATCGGCGGATTGATCGGACGCGAAAGCGTGGTCCGCCAGCTTCCCGCCACGGCGCAACTCTATGAAATGGCCGGCATGCCCGTGAATCTGCGCGGGCTTGAGCTCATGGAAGTGCGTTCCGAACGCACCCGCGAGGATGACGGCGAATACCTCACCGTCTACGGCACCATCGTCAACCGCACCGACCGCAGCAACATGGTGCCGCCGGTCGCGGTGATTCTGCGGGCCGAAACCGGCCAGTCGGTCTATTCCTGGAGCGTGGAGGCGGATCGCCGCACGCTGCATCCGGGGGAAAATGTCGGTTTTCGCGCGCGCCTGGTTGCGCCGCCGCCGGAAGCGAGGCAGGTTCTGGTACGCTTCGCGCCGAACGCCGACATCGCCGGCGGTCGCGACTGAGGCGTTGTTCCGTTTGCTTCAAGAGGCTCGAAATGGCTCAGTCGCGCGTGCGCGTTCTCTACGATGAAGACACCATCGCCCGGCGCTGCGAGGAACTCGCTGCGGCGATCAGACAGGCCGAGCCGAAGGATCTGCTCGTCGTCGCGGTGCTCAAGGGCAGCTTCATGTTCGCCGCCGACCTGATTCGCGCGCTGCACCGGGTCGGCCTCGCGCCGCAGGTGGAATTCGTGCATCTGTCGAGCTACCGCTCGGGCACCACCTCCTCCGGCCAGGTCGAGATCCTGCGCGATGTGGAGAGCGCGGTCGAGGGCCGCGACGTGCTCCTGATCGACGACATTCTCGAATCAGGACGCACCATCGTCTTCGCCAAGGATCTGATCGCCGCGCGCGGCGCCCGCCGGGTGCTCTCGGCCGTCCTGCTCGAAAAGCCCGGCAAGCGCGCCGTGCAGATCGAGGCGGATTTCGTCGGCTTCACCTGTCCGGACGTGTTCGTCGTCGGCTACGGCATGGATGTGGCGCATTCCTATCGACAATTGCCCTTCGTCGGCGTGATCGATACCGGCGATACCAGCCCCGATCTGTTCGAGCCCGAAAGTGCGGCGGCGGATGCGGCCGGGCCGGAGGCCTGACGCGGATGGCCAGGATCCTGCTCGTCGATGATGAAGAACCGGTGCGCGGCTTTCTCAGCCGCGGCCTCCAGCTCGACGGTCACGAGGTCGTTACCGCCGAGGACGGGGCCGAGGGGCTCGACATGCTCAAGGATGCCGACACGCCCTTCGATCTGCTGCTCACCGATATCCGCATGCCGATCATGGACGGCATCGCATTGTCGCTCGCGGCCAAGCGCGACTTTCCCGATCTGATCATCCTGCTGATGACGGGTTTCGCCGATCAGCGCGAGCGCGCCCGCGGGCTCGACGCCATCGTCACGGACGTCCTCACCAAGCCTTTCTCCCTCGACGACATGCGCGCCGCCGTCAGCCGCGCGCTGGCCGGGGCGGGCTGAGCGCAGGCTCGACGCCAGCCGCGCATGTCTCGCGCGCATGTCTCGCCCGCATGCCTCGCGCAAGGCTCGGCGACTATTCCTGATGCTGCGATCACGGCAGTTCGGGAGTGGAAGCCTTGTTCATCATCATCGGCATCATCATCACGATAGCCTCGCTGCTCGGCGGGTTCTGGGCGATGGTTGGCCATGTCCCGGTCATCTGGCAGCCCTGGGAATTCGTCATCATCGGCGGAACGGCACTCGGCAGCTATATCGTCGCCAATTCACCCAGCGCCATCAAGGATACGGGCCGGGCCTGTGTC
>PXAW01000428.1 GCA_003567055.1 Hyphomicrobiales bacterium | reverse complement strand
TGCGCACCCGTGGTCAGCCGGTACAGCAGCGTCGAAAACAGGGGGAGCGTCGCTACAGCGAGGGTTGCAACGACGGCAGGGGCCAGGAATTGCAGCGCGTAATAGACCGTCCCCCACCCCAGCACGGTCGTCAGGTTGAGCGCCAGCAGCGGCACGGCATGATCGCGCAGCCGCACACGCCCCCCCGGGCTGCCCTTGTGGCGCAGCAAAGCAAACAGCGCGGTCGAACAGGCGAATGCGACGAGCACGAGAAGCAGCGGATCGTGATTACGCACCAGTGATCCGGTCAGGACTTCCTTGAGCGCCGTCATCACCGCAAAGGCGAACACGATGAGGCGACCGCCACGGGCCAGAGCGGATATGGAGACCAGAGCGGACACGGCGCTACGATCGCGCACGCAGGATCATCGCCAGCCCGCGATGCATATGGCGGTACGGGCGATAACCGGGATGGGGATCCTCCCACCAGGAGATCTTTCGCAGATCGATATCGAGCGGATCGAGGCCCTCCACGACGGCCCGGGCATCCGTCTCATCGTAGAGCTGGTAACAGATGTCGTGATCGTTGCGATAGAGCTTCGGCCCGATCTTCGTGCTGCGGTCGTCGATGATCGAGGGATCGTCATCGGCAAAGAAGTTGACGACGAGGGAGCCGCCGGGCCGCAGGCAGCGCAGCAATCCGGCGATCGCCACACGCGGCGAGTCGAGATGACTCAGAAGATCCCAGCACAGGATCGAATCGAAAGACATGCCGAGTGCGTCCGGAGCATAAACGTCGCAGATCCGAGTCTGCGGCTCTGCCCGGCCCTGCTGCAACATCATCCGGCGCAGCCGCGCGAGCGCCCGCTGTGATGTATCGGCACACAGGATTCCGGGAAATTCCTCCAGCAGGGAACGCACATTGCGTCCGTCTCCGGAAGGTATCACGAGGATGTCACGGGCCGCGTCCCGGCGCCACAAGGCGGCGACATCCTCGGTGACTAAGGCCGCCGGATCATCGCCCCAGATCGCGGCATCATCCGGATCATAGAGTTCGTTCCAGATATCGATCGCGTCGGCATCACGATGTGCTGTGCTGCTCATGGCCCTCTCCTGTGGCTGCACTCAAGAGTGTCAACAATTCGAATGCGACATTCGCGGCGAGGATGGCGGTGATGTCGGCGCTATCGAAGAGCGGATTCATTTCAACGACATCGGCGCCGACCAGCGGCAGGCCGTCCAGCGCGCGCAGGAATGCCAGCCCCTCGCGCGCCAGCAAGCCGCCCGCTTCCGGCGCACCGGTCCCCGGTGCCACCGATACGTCGAACACGTCGAGATCGAAACTGAGATAGGCCGGAGCGCCCGCTGTGATCGCGAAAACCCGTTGCGCGAGGCTGTCCGGCGCCATCGCAACCAGTGCGTCGGCCTCGATGACGGTGAAGCCGAGAGCGCGGGAATCCTCGGGACGCATTCCGGGAAAGACCGTTCCGTTCATGCCCATCTGAATCGAGCGCTGCGGGTCGACCAGCCCCTCCTCCACGGCCCGGGAGAACACGGTGCCGTTATTGTAGCGCACCGCTCCGCCGTAATAGCTTTCGACGACATCCTGATGCGCATCGAAATGTACCAGGGCCAGTGGCACACCCGTTGCCCGGCGCGCGGCGCGAAGCAGGGGGAGCGTCGTTGCGTGATCTCCGCCGAGCGCCAGCACGCGCGCCCCGGCATCAAGGCATCTGAACGCCTCATCCTCGACCAGCCTGCGGCTGACATCCGGCAATTCGTTGATCAGCGCGACATCGCCCATGTCGATGCATCGGCACGCTCGCGTCGGCACACGCCCGTTGCGATGAGAAGGCCGCAGGCTCGCCATTGAAGCCCGGCGGATCGCCGCCGGCCCCTGGCGCGCGCCGACACGCACGGCGCCTCCCGCGTCGAAAGGGACCCCCAGTACGGCAATCTGCGCGCCGGTCGGATCGGTCACCCAGTCGATACCTGCGAATGTGGCGATGCCGGCCCCGCGCCCGGCAACGGGCTTGCCATCCAGAAACGCCATGCGCGTCACATCACGTGTATTGCGGGCTGGACGCCGCGGCGCTGGCTGTCGAGCACGACGAGATCGAGCGACATGTTTTCGTCGTTGGTGGAGTAGATATTGCGCTCGGTCAGATATTTCGACATCTCGTCGATGAAGACTTCGATATAGCGTGCCTTTTCCGGGTAATCGGGTTGATCGGCATAACCAAGGAGCGAATCGAAACTGCTGGAGCGTTCGTATCGCTTCACGAAGGGCGAGCCGGCGCGGTCGCGTGAATCGACTTCGAGCGGCGTGAAGAGGCGCAATTCCAGCTTGCCGCGCACGGTAAAGAACGGACGCACGGTCTTCTGCAGAGTGTTGATCTTGAGGAAATCCACGGTCTCCCGCAGGTCGTCCGCAGTCTCACCGGGATAATTGTGAAACAGCATCAGCTTGTTGACGATGCCGTGCTCCGTACTGATATCGAGGATGTTTTGAACCTGCCGGATCGAAATGCCCTTGATCATTTTCCGGAGTACTTTCTGCGAAGCCGATTCGAGGCCCCATTCGATCACGCGTATCCCGGCACGGCTCCAGAGTTCGAGGATGGCCGGATCACGGAATCCGGGCTCGAAACGCGCATAGGTCAGAATATTGACGTCCACATCCCGGCGGATGAGCTCTTCGGCGATCGCCGAGCCCTCATTGATCTCGAGCATGTCATCGACAAAATGGAAGAACCTGGTGCCGTATCTCTCCGAAAGATAAACGATATTGTCCACAGTGCTCTTCGCGTCATTGCTGTAATAGCCCGAATAAGTCTTGTAATGATTGCAGAATGTGCACTTCGCGAACGCGCAGCCGCGCGAGGTCGAAAGCGGTAGTGTTGGCAACAAATATTTATCCAGATCAAAATCGTCGAAATCAGGGCGGAAGACAGATTGTGTACGATTATATTTCGCCTCGCGTGTAACGATCTCTCCATCCGCATCACGATAGATTATCCCGTCGAGATTATCGGGTGATTGCCCTGACATGAATTCAGTAAGCGTCACCTCGGATTCTTTCAAGAATCCGAAATCAATCGCATCACATGCAATCAGATATTCTTCCTTGAAAGTCGAGACATCGGGCCCGCCGACCAGGATCACGGGCGAGAAGCGCGCCTTGAGCATCTGGGCAAACAGGATTGTCGCCTGACGCTGTATCTGTATGACGGAAAAGGCGACGATACGCGGGTTGCGCGCAGCAACCTCGTCGGCAAACCCCTCCAGAAAGGCCATGACGGGATTGGCGACAGGAAGATCCAGATCCCGATGCCTGAGTGCGAGATCGATGATCGAATGCAACAATCCTGTAATGACGAAAACCAGTTGCAGGATTTGCGCGTCCTCGGGATCACTCAATATCGCGTCGTAATCACGCGCCTGCATGCGTTGCTTGATCTGTTCGAGGCGGGCGAAGCCGAGCGTGTCCCCGAGATAACGCAGATATGTCAGCGCATCGCGAATCCGCTCGAATGTCGCTGGCTCATCGATCAGGGCGCGCCCCAATGCCGGCAGATACTCATGCGTCAGGGATTTCAACACCGCCTCGCTCAGGAGATGGTCACGCAGCAGGAGGTTCACGTCTTTCTGCGCCACCGTGAACAGGCGCTTTCGCAGGGCCGCAGTCAGCGTGGGGGTCGCCAGATGCGGGTAGTCCATATTGTGATTGGGCATCTTGAGCAGCATCACGTCGAGACCATCGGGCTGTGATGCGCGCAGCTGCGCGTTGTCCGTGTGGTGAACTGACATCGGCTTATTCCTCCTGCCCGGCTGCCGTCGGTTCGGCCCCTGCGTGTAGAGATACATCGGCTTCGGCATGTGACAGCGTCGCACGGTCCACCAGCCACTGGCCGTTGATGAAGACCGGGGACTGGCATTCATGGGAATCGGCGATCGAATCGAGATCGAATGCCAGCACGGATGCGGCTTTGCGGGGGCGCCAGCCCGCATAATTCGCGGCGCTCGCATGGCGTGCGAGGAACGCAGCATCGAAGGCGGCGATCACGTCGCCACAACCGTGGCCACCCGCTTGCACACCCCCTTGCGCAGGCGCCGGGCCAAGAGCCTCGCCAATCTGGTCTGGCGTCAGCGCGGCGTCCTCCAGCAGGGACAAATGCCACAATTCCTTGAGCTGGTAGAAACGCTTGACGAAGCCGCCCCGGACGGCATCCAGCGTGCCCGTCAGGCCCGGCTCGGCGTGCCAAAGCGCGCTGATCGCATCGCAAAGGGCGGCTGCGTCCGCGACGGGCGCTTCGAACGGGACTTCGACACAAGGCACCGGCGATTCCGGATCGGCGTTGTCGAATGCTTCGATCAACAACGGCAATTGCTGATCGGGCTCTTCGCAGAGAAATAATCCGAAAACATTGAGCATGTGCCGACGCGCCTCCGCGCCGGCATGTTCGATGAAGGCGAATGGCTCGGCGAAATCTCCGAGGGCGCGGGCGCGTGGCATGAAGCGCAATTGCGGGAGCCGGATATCAAGCCCCGAAATCAGGTCGAGACTGCTTTCGCTGAGCGTGCATGCGGGAAGAATACAGAATTGCGGATCGTTGAGCTGGCGATTCTTCTGCATCCGCAAGCGCATGATCACCCAGGTGGCAACCGTCAATGCGCTCTCGGTATCGGCATCGATCCAGAAATTGACCGTCAGATTTTGTGATCCCGGAGCGTTATACCAATCGATTACGGCATCGACCTCCCGATTACGAGATTCTCCCCAGGCTTCGTTGCAGTATAAATCGAAGATTCTTTTTGGCATGAAAGCTTCCTCCGCATCCGGGAAGTGCCACAGTCATGAAGAACAATGACCACGACGATATCCGTTGCGTTCAAACTTTCACGCAATCAAAAATCGAATTCAATCAGAAATAATACATACCCGATACAACCAATTAAAAATTGATACAAATTATTCAACGGCTTATCGAAAGGACAAAACCCAACCGGAATTCGAAATTTTCGGCGAGTGTCGTCATACAGATCGCCGGAGAATATTCACCGATGACGACGATCACGGATGCGAATGATTTTACTTGTTCATCGATCAGCACGGCGCAACGCGTTACATGAACACCGTCCGGTTTCAAACGCTGACATGTAGCCTCACCCAGCGCGGCGTCCATGCATCAGGAAGGCCCGCCGGTCGCGCATCAGGCGTCCACCTGCGCGCCGATACCGGAAATCGCCTGGACGAGGGAATCCTCGGTGACCTCCGCAGCGGTGAATTCGCGGGTGATGCGCCCGTGATACATCGCCACGATCCTGTCGGAGACGCGCAGGATCTCCGGCATTTCCGAGCTGATCACGATCACCGCATAGCCCTGGGCGGCGAGTTCGCGCAAAAGGTTGTGGATCTCGGATTTCGATCCCACATCAATGCCGCGCGTCGGCTCGTCCACGATCAGGACACGCGGCTGCATCGAGAGCCATTTGCCGATGACGATCTTCTGCTGGTTGCCGCCCGACAGAACGCCCACCGGCTGGCGCCAGCTCGGCGTCTTGATGGCGAGCCGGTCGCGATACTGGTCGAAGATCGCGATCTCGGCGCCGGAGGAGACGAAGGGACCCG
>PXAW01000035.1 GCA_003567055.1 Hyphomicrobiales bacterium | reverse complement strand
GGCGGAGCGCGCCCATATCGCTGCGGTGCTGGAGGCGACGGGCGGCGGCATCCAGGAAGCCGCCGCGCGGCTGGGTGTGTCGCGCACCACCCTGTGGGAAAAGATGCGCCGCCACGGCCTTTCCGGCGTCTGAGACCAGGCGGCACCAGCCTGTCAGCGCAGTTTCAGGCCGGGATGCTCGATCATGAAATGGCGCAGGGCCCCGACGAGCTGGCGGGCATGGGCGACGTCGTGGCGGCGCACCGCCATCCGGATATCGTCGATCATCATGTCGCGAATACGCTCGACTCCGTGCTCTTCGTGCAGCAGATAGGCACCGAGCGTCGCCGCCACCATGTCCGGAATATGCTCGTGCTCGGCAATCGCCGCGACTTCTTCGGGCGTGAGATCACAAAGGCCGATGCAATCCTCAAGGGTGATCATGGTATCCTCCCTGTCTCCCGTTCCGGCCCTCGCCCCGCCGGGCGGATAACCCGCTGACGCAACGATGCCGCTCCAGAGCGCCCCCGCTTCTCTTGCGTCGTCGCAATTGTCGGGCCTCGGCACCTTCGACGCAATCCTGTGATCATAGGATGAAATGCAGGTGCCGACCTTGACCTGTCTCAAGCCGAAAGGAGAACGGCCAGAGGTTGACAAATGGCGAATGTCACGCCGTCGACTTGCAAGCGATTCGCGCTGATTCTATATCTGCGTCTCGTGATTTGCCCGGCCACATACCAGAGGAGGAGAGAATGGGAGGCCACGACGCACGCGCCATCGCCAATCACATCCTCGACATGGCGAAGGAACACGGTCGCGAGATCACCGTGATGCAGCTCCTGAAGCTGATCTACATCGCCAATGGCTGGTCCTGGGCCCTGCTCGGCAAGCAACTCGTCCGCGATCCGGTGGAGGCGTGGCAATACGGGCCGGTTTATCGGTCCGTCTATCGCGACTTCAACAAGTTCGGGTCTCAGCCGATCACCGAGAAGAGCGCCATGCTCGACGGCGCCCTGCCATACAGCTCACCGCTGATGGACGACGAGCGCGAATTGCTGCGGGGCGTAACGGTGCATTACGGCAAGCTGCACGCCTTCCGCCTGTCCGACATGACCCATGAGCCCGGTACTCCATGGTCACAGATCAAGGAAAAAAAGGGAACCTATGCGGAAATTCCGCAGAAACTGATCAAGTCACATTTCGAGAAATTGCGCGATGACCAGCGAGAACGGCGAAGACAAAAAGAGAAATGAGAGTCTGAATGATTTTCTCGCGGAGGGCGCTGATGAGCGCAGCGGTGAAAATCACCGCATCAGAGCTACCTTAGAGGAAATTGAGAATGAAATAGAAAGACTTGGCAGAAAAGTTTATCATTTAAGTGATAGATCAATCCAAAAACAAAATCTTTTATTTTCATTCAACGAATACATTGATGAGGCAAGGGCCGAACTCAGTTTTTATAAACGTATCAGATTTTTCATGATCGGAGTTTCGCTTGGATTTGTCGCTTTTTTGCAAGCACTCCTCATTTGCGTTATATTTTTCCACCAATTCTTCTTTTATCTGCAAGGCCCCTATTTCCGCAGCGCACTGGTCCTCGCCACGATCGGCGGCTCGGTCGTCATCATCTCGCTGGTTCTTCGCGGAGTCTTCCGCTTGGCCGCCGAACAGAATGCCGAGCACCAGATGCCGCAGGAGATGCGCGGTATGCTCAACACGGCCAACACGATCACGCAGTCACAGAGCAGCTGACCCTCCCCCTCACTCCGCCACTGCAACCGCCTCCCGTGCCACCCGCGCCGCGCAGAACTTGAACTCGGGGATCTTGCCGTAGGGATCGAGGACCGGGTTCGTCAGGATATTGGCCGCCGCCTCCACATAGGCGAAGGGGATGAAGATCATCTGGGCCTGAAGCGCGGTATCGGCGCGGGCGGGGAGGCTGATGGCGCCGCGCCGTGTCTCGACGCGGATCGTCTCGCCGGGCGCGATGCCGAGCCGTGCGAGCGTATCGGGATGCAGGCTCGCGCTCGGGCCGGGCTCGATGGCATCGAGAACCGAGGCGCGCCGGGTCATGGCGCCGGTATGCCAGTGCTCGAGCTGGCGCCCGGTGGTAAGCACCAGCGGGAAGGCCTCGTCCGGCAATTCCGCCGGATCGCTGACATCCGCCGGCACGAACAGGCCGCGCCCGCCCTCGCGCGGAAAGCCGTCGCCGAAGACGATGGCGCTGCCCGGCCGATCGGGAGCCGGGCAGGGATAGGTCACCGCGCCTTCGCGCTCCAGCCGCTCCCAGCTGATATTCGCCATGGACGGCATCGCCTGAGCCATCTCGGCGAAGACGTCGCGCGGATGGGCGTAATCCCAGCCAAGGCCCAGATGACGGGCGAGATCGATGATGATCGCGAGATCCTCGCGCGCATCGCCGGGTGGCGGCAGGGCCGGGCGGCCCATCTGGACCTGCCGGTTGGTATTCGTCACCGTCCCGGTCTTCTCCGGCCAGGCGGAGGCGGGCAGGACGATATCGGCGAACATCGCGGTCTCGGTGAGGAAGATGTCCTGCACCACGAGGTGATCGAGCGCGGCCAGCGCCTCACGGGCATGGGCGACATCGGGATCCGACATGGCGGGGTTTTCGCCCATGATATACATGGCGCGGATCTCTTCGCGATGGATGGCCTCGATGATCTCGACCACGGTGAGCCCGGGCTGCGGATCGATCGCAAAGCCCCACAGCGCCTCGAAGCGTTCCCGCACGGCGGGGTCGCCGACCTTCGCGTAATCGGGCAGGACCATCGGGATCAGCCCGGCATCGGAAGCGCCTTGCACGTTGTTCTGGCCGCGAAGCGGATGCAAACCGGTGCCGGGGCGCCCGACATGGCCGGTCATCAGGGCAAGCGAGATCAGGCAGCGGGCATTGTCGGTGCCATGCGTGTGCTGCGAGACGCCCATCCCCCAGAAGATCATCGCCCGCTCCGCCTGCGCATAGGCGCGCGCGAGATCCCGGATCCGCCCGGCCTCGATGCCGCAGACCGGCGCCATGGCTTCCGGCGTGTAGCGTGCGAGATGCGCCGAGAGCTTCTCGAAGCCTTCCGTATGGGCCTGGATATATTGCCGGTCATAGAGCTCTTCCGCGACGATGACATGCATCATGGCGTTGAGCAAAGCCACATCCGAGCCGGGACGGAACTGGACGAGATCGCTGGCATGCTTGCGCAGGGCGTGGCCGCGCGGATCCATCACGATCAGCCGCGCGCCGGCCCTGGCGGCCTGCTTGAAATAGGTCGCGGCGACGGGGTGGTTCTCGGTCGGATTGGCGCCGATCACGATGATCACGTCACTTTCAAGCGCATCGGTAAACGGCGCCGTCACAGCGCCGGAGCCGATCCCCTCCATCAGGGCGGCGACGGAGGAGGCATGGCACAGCCGCGTGCAGTGATCGACATTGTTGGTCCCGAAAGCCTGCCGGATCAGCTTCTGGAAGAGATAGGCCTCTTCGTTCGAGCCCTTGGCCGAACCGAAACCGGCAATGGCGTGCCCGCCATGATCCTTGCGGATGCGATTCAAGCCTTGGGCGGCGAGGCTCAGCGCCTCGTCCCAGCTCGCCTCGCGAAAATGGGTCAGCGGGTTCGCGGGATCGACATTGAGCCCCTTGGGCGCGTTCTCGCGGCGGATCAGCGGCCTTGTCAGGCGCTCGGGGTTGCTGATGTAATCGAAGCCGAAGCGGCCCTTGACGCAGAGCCGGTTCTCGTTGGCCGGCCCGTCGCGCCCCTCGACATAGGCGATTTCACCGTCGCGGATCTTGTAGCTTATCTGACAGCCCACGCCGCAATAGGGGCAGACGGAATCCACCTCGCGATCAACCGCCCGCGAGCCGATCTGGGTCTCGGCATCGACGATGGATTTCGGCATCAGGGCGCCGGTGGGGCAGGCCGCAACGCATTCGCCGCAGGCCACACAGGTGGAATCCGCCATGGCATCGTCGAGATCGAAGACCGGGCGATGGTGATCGCCGCGAAAGCCCATGCCGATCACGTCGTTGACCTGGACGTCGCGGCAGGCGCGGGCGCACAGATTGCAGGCGATGCAGGCATCGAGATTGACCGCCATGGCCGGGTGCGACAGATCCTGATGCGGGGTTTCTGCCTCGAATCGCGAGGGAAAGCGCGATTGCGCGACGCCCTGCGCCTCGGCGAAGTGCCATAGCGGCGCGATCTGGTCATGCGCCGTCTCTTGCGGCGGCTGGTCGGCGACGAGGAGCTCCATCACCAGCTTGCGCGCGGTGACGGCGCGGTCGGAGGCGCTCTTGACCACCATGCCGGGCTGCGGTTCGCGGATGCAGGAGGCGGCAAGCACGCGCTCGCCCTCGATCTCGACCATGCAGGCGCGGCAATTGCCGTCCGGCGCGTAGCCGGCTTCCGGGCGATGGCACAGATGCGGGATGGTGACGCCTTCGCGCCGGGCCACATCCCAGATGGTCTCGCCAGCCCGGGCGACCACCTCACGCCCGTCGAGTTCGAAGGCGATACGGGTCTGCGCGCCCGCGCCCTGGTCGGCGCCCGATTCCGTTGCCCGCGCCATCACGTCCTCCCGACGCCCTCACCCGCAGCGAAGCCTCTTCGCCTTGCGCGACAAGCATCAGAACAACAGCGCAAGCGCGCGTCAAGAAGAACCGCGCGCGCCGTTGAGCGCTTCGCGCAGGAAGCCGAACGCATCCTCGCTGGCCCAGTCGGCATAGCCGCGCAGGATGGCGAGTTCACAATTGTTCGGACCGAAGATCACCGTCGTCGGCAGGCCGACGACATGGCCGGAGCGCTGCAGACTCTGCAGCAGGACGCCCTCGTGCTCGGCGAAGAAGCGCAGATCATCGATGCCGTGCTCCTCCAGCCAGGCGCGCGGCTTGTCGAGATTGCGGGTATCGACGTTGATCGCCACCACCTCGAAATCATCGCCGCCGAATTCCGTCTGAACGGTGTTGAGCGCCGGCATCTCCTCGCGGCAGGGTGCGCACCAGGTAGCCCAGAGATTGACGAGCACCGTGCGGCCGGTGAAATCGGCCAGCGTCATGACCTCACCATCCGGTCCGGTGAAGCTGAAATCGGGCGGCAGACGCGGCACGGAATGGACATTCACCGCCGCCACCTCCCCGCGCGCATGCGGCGCCAGCGCCTCGACGACGGGCACGGAGGGCCGGCATTCCTCCGCCACGGCCTCGCCGCCCGGCGAGAGCACGGTATAGGCAACGCCCGCCGCACCGACCAGCAGGGCCAGCGCAATCAACGCTTTCGGGGCCTTGCCCCGTCCGGAAGCAGGCGCTATCGCTTGGTCACGATCATCGGCGGGGCGGTTCGGCTCGTCATTGTGCATCGTCATCGTCGATTTCACCGTCATTCCATCAAGAGGGGCCAGCACGTGAGCAATCGGATGTGGGGCGGACGCTATGCCAGCGGACCCGCCGAGATCATGGAGGAGATCAACGCCTCCATCGACTTCGACAAGCGCATGGCGCGCCAGGACATCCAGGGCTCGCTTGCCCATGCGGCGATGCTGGCGGAGACCGGCATCCTCTCCCGTGAGGATGTGGCCGCGATTTCAGGCGGACTCAAGACCGTTTTCGAGGAAATCGAAGCGGGATCGTTCACGTTCTC
>PXAW01000166.1 GCA_003567055.1 Hyphomicrobiales bacterium | reverse complement strand
GAAAGAGCCGGCCTCTGCCACCGTGAAGAAGATGCGGACCTTGTCCCAATCCAAAATACGTCCCCCGTCTTCGCCCGATTCGCATCGGCTACAGCCATGATGCCACCGCGACACGGCCTTGCCCGGCACAGCCGCCGCAATCTTGGCGATGCCGCATCGTGAGGGCAAGGGGTAAGGCGCGCATTCTGCCCGTCATGCACCGTCGGTTTCACGAAAGAGCGCCAGCCCGGCAATAGCGAGATCGGCCTCGAAGGCACGCCCGATCGCGACGAGCCCGATCCTGTGCAGCTTCTCCAGGCGTAGCGGCGCCTGTGTGCGGTGGGCGGCGAAAGTGTTGAACGGCACAAGGACCTGCCGCCATTCAGGGCCCGCATGAAAGCCTGCGCGGAAGGATTGCCAGGGCCGGTCGAGATCGCGGGTGCGCAGGTGGACATTGTAATCCTCGCCATTGCCGCAAACCATCAGACGAAGCCCGTCCCACCCCGAGGCGTCGAAAACGCTGCCGCCGGTCGCAAGATCGAGGGCCATCTGCACGAAGCCCCCGTTATTGGCAAGGCTCACGCTCCCGCGCATGCGCCATGCCGTGCGCCCGGCCACGTTCTCCTGCGTCAGCGTGCCGCGTGAGACGCCGCCCATGACCGTATCGCTGACGAGCCGCCAGGCCGTGCCGAGGCGCGTCGTCTCGGTGGAGACATCGTCGATGATCCGTTCATGCATCCCGTCTCTCCCGCACGCCGCATCGCGACGTCGCATATCGCACGTGCGTGATGGCGCATCCGTGCCCGGCGGCCTGCATCTTGCTAAGCCTGACCGCGACGTGTTCAATCACGCAAGGCGTCGCGGGGCAATCCGCGATGAAATCAACGCATGAGGGGTGGCGCGGGTACGAAAGCCGGCGAGGCCGGGCGATCCGTGTACGGACAGGGAGTAAATCATGAAAAGACGCAGTTTTCTGATCGGCAGCGCAGCAACCGGTATCGGCCTGATGGCCGCCCCGGCGATCCTGCGGGCGCAATCGGCTCCGCTCAGGATCGGGACCTATGGCGGCTATTTCCAGGACAGTTTCGACGCCCATATCTTCCCCGATTTCACGGCGGAGACCGGGATCGAGGTCGAATCGATCGGCCAGCCGACGGGCGAGGCCTGGCTGGTCCAGCTGCAACAGGCCGCCCGCGCCGGCCAGGCGCCGGCGGATGTCTCGATGATGGCGCAGGTGGCGCGCATTCGCGGCCAGAGTGCCGGGCTGTGGGCCGAGCTGGACCCGGAAGCGGTGCCCAACCGCGCCAACCTGCCGGACCATTTCGTCCATGCCTATGATGACGGGCGCTTCTACGGCACCGGTGCGGTGAGCTGGTATATCACGCTCGTGACCAATACGGATGTGTATCCGGAAGCCCCGACTTCCTGGCAGGCGCTGTGGGATCCCGCCAATCGCGATCGCATCGGCCTGCTGGCGCTGGCCTCCAACTCCTTCCTTCTGGAAATCACCGCGACGACCTATTTCGGCGGCACCGACATCCTCGCCGACGAGGAAGGCGTGATGCAGGTTCTGGAGAAGCTCTCGGAAGTGCGCGACAATGTGCGCCTGTGGTATCGCGACGAGGGTCAGTTCCAGCAGGCGCTGGAGACCGGCGAAATCCCGATGGGGCAATACTACCACGACGTGACCGGCCTCGCCGCCGCAGACGGCCAGCCGGTACGCTCGACCTTCCCGGAGGAAGGCGCCGTGCTCGATTCCGGTTCCTGGGTGGTCTCCAGCGCCTCCGATGCGATCGATCGCGCGCAGATCTTCATCAATTACATGGCGCGCCCGGAAGTCCAGGCCAAGCTCGCCCGCTTCGTCGGCACCGCACCGACCGTGGCACGGGAGCTCACCGATCTGACGGATGAGGAATTCAACGCCGTCGCCTCCGATCGCACGCCGATCCTGCCCTATTACGATCTCTACGTGGAGCGCTCGGACTGGGTGAATCAGCAATGGTCGGAGATGATCACGGGCTGAGCCGCGTGATCGCATCCGCATGACCGCCAGAACTCTGCCAGGGGGCCGGCTTCCGGGCCGGCCCCGATTCCGGAAAAACGCATGACGGCTTTGTCACTTCGGGGCATGAGCAAGCGTTTCGGCAGCCTTGCCGCTGTCGACGACGTTTCCATCGAGATCCCCGCCGGCTGTTTCGTCTGCCTGCTCGGCCCCTCCGGCTGCGGCAAGACGACCCTGTTGCGGCTCATTGCCGGGCTCGAAGAGCCCAGCGCCGGGAGCCTGCATGCGGGCGGGCGCGAGATCACGACGCTCGCACCGAACCGGCGCGATTTCGGCATGGTCTTCCAGTCGCTCGCGCTCTTCCCGCATCTCGATGTCGCCGACAACATCGCCTATCCGCTGGCGATCAGGGGTCATGGGCGGCGCGCGCGGATGGAACGCGTCGAGACGCTGCTCGAACTCGTGCAATTGCCGGGGCTCGGCGCGCGGCGCATCCATCAATTGTCCGGCGGCCAGCGCCAGCGTGTCGCCATCGCGCGCGGCCTCGCCATCGATCCGAAGGTCTTCCTGCTCGACGAACCGCTTTCCGCGCTCGACGCCAATCTGCGCGAGCATATGCAGGTGGAATTGCGGCAGCTGCAACAGCGACTCGGCGTCACCACCCTCGTCGTCACCCATGATCAGAAGGAAGCCCTGACCATGGCTGATCTGGTGATCGTGATGAATGAGGGGAAGGTGCAGCAGGCCGGCGCGCCGATGAAGATCTATCGCAACCCGGCCAATGCCTTCGTCGCCGGCTTCATCGGCCAGTCGAACCTGCTGCCCTGCACGCTCGGCTCAGACGGCAGCGTCGATCTCGCCGGCACGCGGCTCGCGCTCGATCCGCAGGACCGCGTCAAGACAAAACCCGGCCCGGCCATGCTCTCGATCCGCCCGGAGGATCTGCGCCCCGATCCCCAGGGGCCGATCACGGCGCGGGTCGCCTTCATCCGCGATCTCGGCGAGAGCGTGCAGATTGCGCTGGATTTCGGCGAGACGCGGCTGCAGGCCGTCTTCGCCCCGCGCGAGCGCCCCGATGTCGCAATCGGCGATGCTCTGCGCCTCGCGCCGGCGCCGGGCGGTATCGTCGTGCTCGCCCCGCCGGAGGCGCCGGCATCATGAGCGGGGAAACGGTTCATGCGGCGCCCGCAAGCAGCGTCTCCGAGAAGGCCGTGCCGGGCTGGTTCGGCCTCGTTCCCGCGATCACGCTCGCCGTTCTCTTCCTCATTCCCTTCGCCATCATGCTCTCGGTGAGCGTGGCGCACCGGGTGCCGGGCGGGTTCTTCGAGCCGGGTTTCGAATGGACCAGCTATGAGCGGCTGCTCTCCCCGTTCTTCGGGCGCATCCTCTATACCTCGGTGGCGATCTCGGCCGGCGCGGCGGCGATCTGCATCGCCCTCGCCTTCCCCTTCACCATCTTCCTCGCGGGCATGCGTCACCGGGTGCAGACGCTCGTGCTGGTGGCGTTGCTCGCCGTGCTCTCGCTCTCCGAAGTGATCATCGGCTTCTCGATCTCGACGCTGCTGTCGCGCACCGCCGGGATCGGCAATCTCTTCGCCGCGATCGGGCTGATCGACGGGCCGCGTTCCTACACGCCGGGGCTGTTCGCGCTGATGACGGGGCTTTGCTACCTCGTCTTTCCCTATGCGGTGCTGGTGCTCTACCCGCCGGTCTCGCGGCTCGATCCGGAATTGCGCGATGCGGCGCGGATGATGGGGGCGGGGCCATTGCGCACCTTCTTCACAGTGACGGTGCCGCTGATGCGCGCGCCCGTGCTCGGCGCGTCGATCCTCGTTTTCGTCTTCACGCTCGGCGCCTTCCTGCTGCCGCAGGTGCTGGGGCGCCCCAATCACTGGACCTTGTCGGTCCACATCACCGATCAGGCGATCTTCCAGTCGAACCTGCCCTTCGCCGCCGCCATGGCGATCGTGCTCCTGCTGGTCGCGCTCCTGCTCGTGGGGCTGACGCTGCTTCTGGGGCGTGAGAGCGGGGGGCGGCGATGACGCGCGGGCTCAGGCTGTTCTATATCTGCTTCATTCTCTTCCTGCTCGCCCTGCCGATCATCGTGGTGACGGGGATCTCGCTGAACGAGGGCCGCAGCCTGCGCTTTCCGCCCGAAGGGCTCTCGCTGCGCTGGTACGGGGCCTTGTTCCAAGAGGGTGACTGGCTGCAACCGCTGCGCCATTCGCTGATCATCGCCTTGTCGGCGAGCCTGCTCTCGGTGACGATCGCGCTGCCGCTGGCTCTGTATGTCTGGTCGCGGGGCAACTGGCTCGGGCGCGCCCTGCATACGCTGGGGATCGCGCCCTTCATGCTGCCGCCGGTGATCACGGCGCTCGGATTCCTCGTCTTCTGGGTATCGGTGGGGATGTACGGGCAGATGCTCGCGACGATCATCTCCCATGCGATCTTCCTCGTCACGCTGCCGGTGGTGACGATCTCGCTCGGGCTGCGCAGCATCGACATGGCGCTGGTGGAGGCCGCGCGCACCATGGGAGCGAGCCGGGGGCAGATCCTGCGCGGCGTCATCCTGCCCCTGATCATGCCTTATATCATCTCCGGATTCGCCTTCGCCTTCGTGCTTTCGCTGAACGAATATATCGTCGCCTACATGGTGGCGGGCTTTACCGTCGAGACGCTGCCGATCAAGATCTTCAACAGCCTTCGCTACGGCTATACGCCGATCATGGGGGTGGTCGCGGTTCTGTTCGTGGCACTCGCGATCGTCGTCTTCGGCCTGATCGGGCGTTATGGCGACCTGCCGCGCCTGATGGGCTCCGACCGTTCGGGAGAACGCTAGAGATGCTGCGCAAGACGCTCACCCTTGCTCTCTGGCAGGGCGCACGCCACGCCGATGCCGGGCTCGAGGCGATCGATGACATCGCCGCGATCATCACTGAAGCCGTGAAGGCGGGTGCGAATCTCCTCGTCTTTCCCGAAGGTTATCTCACCGGCTATTACCGTCCCGGCCTGCGCGCCGCCGATCTCGCCGGGGTCGATGCGGCGCTCGATCGGCTGGGGCGCGTCATCGCCGATGCCGGCATCATGGTGGTGATGGGGACGCATCGCGTGCAGGAGCGGGCGCTGGTGAATGCCGCCATCGTCTTCGATGCGCGCGGGCGCCAGATCGGGGCCTATCACAAGCGCGCCCTGTTCGGTGCCTGGGAGCGGGCGACTTTCGAGCCCGGAACGCTGCCTTTGCGCTTCGATTGCCACGGCTTCCGCGTCGGGCTCGCCATCTGCTATGATGTGGAATTCCCCGAACTGATCCGCGCGGAAGCGGAAGCGCGCACCGATCTCGTGGTGACGCCCACCGCGCTGATGGCCCCGCACGGGCGCATCGCGCAATTGCTGCCCGCCGCGCGCGCCCTCGAAAACCAGATCTTTGTCGCCTATGCCAACCGCACCGGGCGCGAGCACGAACTCACATTCGTCGGCCAATCCTGCATCTGCGGCCCGGATGGCGCCATGCTGGCCGTGGCGGGGGATGCGCCGGAGATGCTCGTCGCGCAGCTCGACCGCAAGGCGATCAAGGCCGCGCGGGAGGAGGCTTCCTATCTGGAGGATCTCGCGCGCCTGCGCGAGCACGGCGGCTGAGTGGTCACGCGCCTGCCATGCGCTTCCAGAG
>PXAW01000089.1 GCA_003567055.1 Hyphomicrobiales bacterium | reverse complement strand
ATGGCCGGCCCTTCCGCTCCGCCGATTACGACAATTGGCGGCTCTCCACCGCGCGCGCCCATATGGCCTATCACATGCTCGTGCATGGCGGTTTCGACGAGGGGCGCATCGCCCGTGTCGAAGGCCATGCCGACCGGATGCTCAAGGTCCCCGCTGATCCCGACGCGGCGGAAAACCGGCGCATCGAGATCCTGCTGCTGGAGGAGCGTCCCGCATGACGGCCCGCATTGCTCCCCAGCTGCGCAACCTCCTGCTCGCCGGTGCGGGGCTCGCCACGCTGCTTCTCGCGCCCGCTCCGGCCCTGGCCGAATCCGAGGCGCGTATCGCCGCGCGCGAAGCGACGCGCGAGGCGCAGCTCGCACAGGAGCGCCGCGAGGAGGCGCGCCAGCCCTATGCCATGCTGCGCACCCTGCAATCCCTGCAGGAGCGCATCGCGCATGGCGATATCCGCGCCCATGAGGGCCAGCGGGCGCTGATCACCCGCGTCGCCGAGACCTTTCTGCGCGCCGATCCGGCGAAATTCGAGGATCCGCGCAACGCCAATGCGGCCATCAGCTTCGTTCTGGGCGGTGGCCCGCCGATCGTGCTCGAGCGCATGCTCGCCCTCGATCCCGCGCCCGCCATCGATCCCGACCTTCTGGCCGGTGCGCTCGCCTATGTGCATGGCCGCGAGGAGGATGCCCGCGAGCGGCTCGCCGGGTTCGATCCGCGCGCGCTGCCGGGTTATCTCGGGGCGCAGATCGCCATTGCCCGCTCGGCGCTGATCGTGCGCGAGGATCCGAAGGAGGCCGTTCGCCTGCTCTCGCTGGCGCGTCTTCTCGCGCCGGGAACGCTCGCCGAGGAGGCGGCGTTGCGCCGTGAGATCTTCGTCGAGGGGCAGCGCGGCGAGCTGGAGCGGCTGGAATTTCTCGCCGTGCAGTATCTGCGCCGCTACCGCAACTCGGTCTATGCCGGCAATTTCCGCCAGCGCTTCATCACGCTGCTGGCGACACTCGACTTCGCCGAGAGCGTCGAGGATTTCCTGCGGCTGGAAACCGTGCTCTCGCATATGGACGGCGAGGGCAAGCGTGACCTCTATCTCTTCTTCGCCCGCCACGCGCTGCTGTCGGGTGAGCTCGACCTGGCCCGCCTGGCCTCCGAGCGCGCCATCGGCTTCTCCGCCGGCGACAGCGACGAGGAAGAGCGCGCGCGGTTCTATTTCGCCGCAGCGCAGATCGTGACGCCGGCCTACGAGCCGGCCACGGAAATGCTGCTTGCGCTTGATCCCGAAAGGCTGCCGGAAGCCGATATCCCCGTCCTCGAAGCCGCCATGGCCACCGCCGCCGCCATCGGCGCGCCGCTGCTCGCGCTGGTGGGGCGGGAGGACGAGGCGGAGGCGGGTGAGGCTGACGAGGTCGCGCTTGCTGATGCCTCCGAAGATGGCGAGGCCGGAGGCGACGGCGCGATCCGGGTTGAAACCGCGCTTGCGGAATCCGGGGCGGAGGAGGCCGAAACCGATACCGCCGCATCCGATACCCAAGCCGATGCGCCGCCCCAGACCGCGCTCGAAGCCGCTCTGTATCCGAAAACCCCGATCATGCAGCGCGCCATGGCCGCGCTCGATGAGATCGATCTCCTGCTCGAAGGACAAGCACGATGAGCGCCGCATTGACCCGCTTCGACCCGCCCCCGGCGGATCACGCCGCGCGCCAAACTGGCCGTAGCGGCCAGTCGCAGGGGCGCGCGTTCGACAAGGCTGGCGACAAGGCTGGCGAGAAGGCCGGCAGCGAGGGCGCGTGGCGCGGCCCGGAGGCGATCGCCGCCGAACGGGCGCGGCGCGAGGGTGCGGGCGAGGGACGCCGGGAAACCGGCGCCGCTGGTCTCGATCAGGCGAGCGCGCGTCCCGATGATGCCGCCGTCGCGGCGCGGATGGGGGATCTCGCTGCGCAGGCCGGGCGCGCGCTCGCCGATCTCGCCGCAGCCGGTGCCGACGAGGCGGGCGCGCTCCCGACAAGCGATGTCGCCGCCAAGGCCGTCGCACAAGCGCTGGCGCGCCTCGCGCCGGAGGGTGAAGAGAAAGCCGTGGCACAGGCGCCGGATCCGGCGGCACGCTTCTTCGCCTCGCTGGAGCGCCTGCGTGCCCTCGCCGGCCAACTCGAAGGCGCTGGCGGCGCGCAAACCGATGCAGCGGCGAACCCGCAAGTTGGAGCGGGACAGGCGTTATCTGGGCAAGCACTTCCCGGGCAAGCCGCTGGGCAATCTGCTACCGGCGATCCCGTATCCGCACAGAACGCGGCACAGAACGCGGCCCGGATGCAGGCCGGTCAGCAGGTCGGCGCCGGCGCGGCGATGGAATCGGATGAGAGCCTGCATCTGTCCCTGCGCGACAATCCCGGGCGCTCCGGCCTCGGCGCGCGCCAGGCGGCGGGGATCGGCGAGGCGCGGATCGTTGCGCAGGCGACGCATTTCGCGCCGGTCTCGCAGGCGGCGCTCGGTGCAGGCAACATGGATGCGCTCGCGAAAGCCTTCGACGAGGGCGCCGCCTTCATGCGCGAGGCGGGCCAGAACGTCCAGGCCCGGGGCGGCGAGGCGCGCGGCGCCGAGATGCGCGCCGGCGGCTTCGACCAGACGCTCGCCGGCAGCCTGCGCGGCGAGGGCGCGCGTCCTGCCGGGCCGGTGAAGATGCTCACCATCCAGCTCACCCCGGTCTCGCTCGGCAAGATCAGCGTGGCGATGCATCTCTCCGACGGCGCCATGCGCATGGAGATCACCGTCGCCGATCCGCGCGCGCTGGAAATGGTGCGCGCCGACAAGGAGCTGATCGGCAATCTCATCCGCAAGAGCGGGCTCAGCCCGGAAAGCATCACCATCCAGAGCGGCGATCCCGCCCAGGCCGGACGCGGGAATGCCAACGGCAACGGTGCGGGCCAGAACCAGGCCCATGCTGACGGCGGGGCCGGCTCGAACCGTGGCTCACGCCATGGCGGCGAGGGCGAGGGGGCTTCGGGCTCCGATCATGAAGGGAGTATGCAGCATGAGACTGCTCAGGGCACTCGCCTGTCTGACGGCGGCGATATTTATCTTTGACGCGCAGGCCCCCGCGCACGCCGAGGCCGATCTCGTCTGCGAGGCGGAGATGACCCGCGCTGCGGCCAAATACGACGTGCCGCTCGCCGTCCTCTTCGCCGTCGGCCTCACCGAAACGGGACGGCGCGGCACGCTCCACCCCTATGCGCTCAACATTGCCGGGCGCAGCTTCTTCGGCGAGAGCGCCGCGGATGCGCTGCGCGAATTCGAGCGCGAGCGCCGGCGCGGGGTGAGGTTGATCGATCTCGGCTGCATGCAGATCAACCACCATTACCACGCCCGGGAGTTCGAGAGCCCCGCCCATATGCTCGACCCGGCGCTCAACGTCGATTACGCCGCCCGCTTCCTGCGCGAATTGCGCGACCGCGAAGGCGACTGGACCCGCGCCGTCGCCCGCTACCACGCCGGCCGCGCCAACACCCCCGCCCAGAAACGCTACGTCTGCGCCGTCATCCGCCACATGGTCGCAACGGGATTCGGGCAGTGGACGGCGAATGCGAGGGCGTTTTGTGGATAGGGGGGGGGCGTATCAGAACAGAGCGCGGCGGTGATGAAGTGCGCGGATGCCATCGACGGGGGAGAATAATCATCAACGCCCCTCACCCCCGGCCCCTCTCCGCAGAGGGAGAGGGGTGAGCGCGTTGCATGAAGCGCTCGCCCTGACCTCCCTCCCCAGCGGGGAGGGAATGAGGGTGGGGAGACACGTTGATGAAAATGATCGGCGTTGCAGATTTTGTGGCCGGGTTCACCCCACCCTTTATCCCTCCCCTGAGGGGAGGGAGACCGGGCGAGCGCTGCATCAGGCCAGCGTGCTGAAAGAATACCGCAATCCTCCATCCACACGCCATCCCAGCGCCCACACCCTTCATGAAGGCCGCACGCGGGCTTCCCTCCCCAGCGGGGAGGGACTGAGGGTGGGGAGATACGCTGATGAAGATGATCGGCGTTGCGCATTCCGGAAACCGCGCTCACCCCACCCTTGATCCCTCCCCTGAGGGGAGGGAGATCGGGCGTGCGTTGCATCAGGCCGGTTGTGGAAATCCACCACCCAACCACGCCCCACCCCCGTCACCCTGACCAATTGGATCGATCTCCGCCGTCGCGCGTTCTGCCTGAATGGACCGGATTCGCAATTTTCTTTCGCATCTGCGCGAACAGCTCTGGCTGGTTCCCGTCGCGTTGACCGTGGCGGCGATGCTGGTTGCGGTGTTCATGCTGAGTTTCGGTTCGCGCATCTTCAGCGGGGACGGGGGCGGGGAGGGGGCTGCCTGGTGGCTTTATGGCGGGGGGCCCGAGAGTGCGCGGACCTTGCTGTCGAGCCTGCTCTCCGGCTTGATGACGATGACCTCGCTCGTCATTTCCATGACCTTCGTGATCCTGACGCTGGCAGCGAGCCAGCTCGGTCCGCGCCTGATCTCGATGTTCGTCAGCGACCGGGAGATCCAGGCGGTGCTCGGGCTGTTCATCGGCACGATCGTCTACATCATCGCCATCCTGCGCTCGGTCGACGAGAATCTCGGTGGGGACGGCGTGCCCCATGCGGCGGTGACGCTGGCCAGCCTGCTGACCTTGATATGCCTGTTCGCGCTGCTGTTCTACATCCACAAGATCGCCCGCTCGATCATCGCCGACAATGTCGTCGAGGCGGTGTCGCAGGGCTTGCGAAAGGATGTGCGGAGCATCCTGCATTCCGGTGGCGCCGCCGCGTCTTCGGCTGCAGAGCCTCCCGATTTCGACCGGACCGGGATTGCGTTTCGCAGCATCTCCCTGGAGCAGCAGGGCTATATCCAGGTCGTCAAATACAGCCGCCTCGTCGAGATCGCCTGCGAGAACGACGCGGTCATCGTGGTGAATGTGCGCCCGGGCCACCATATCATCCATCACGGCGATCATGTGCAGCTGTCGGCCAAGATTCCCGCTGATTGCGACAAGGCGATCCGCAAGGCCTTCGTCATCGGCCGCAACCGGACGGCGGCGCAGGATCTGGAGCACGGTATCCGGCAGCTCGTCGAGATCGCCGTGCGGGCCTTGTCGCCGGGCATCAACGACCCGTTCACCGCGATCGCCGTCATCGACCGCCTGACCGCAGCGCTCGAGGAAATCCTGACGGGTCGGCTTCAGCCGGAACTGATCACGGATGCGCAGGGCCGCGTGCGCGTGATCGCCGATCGCAGCGAGATCGCCGGGATCGTCGATATGGCATTCGACGCGATTCGCCAGGCGGGGGCCGACAACCCGGCCATACTGATACGCATCGCCGACAGCCTCGGCACTCTCGCGCGCCTGCTGACGCCCGGCGAAGCCCTGCGTGCCGTGCTCGGCCAGCTCGCAAAGCTGCACGAGAGCGCGCAAATGGGGCGGCTGGTCAGCATGGATCGTGAGGATGTGATTGCGCGGATCGCGGCTGCGCGCGGGATCGGGAGAGTGTCCGTCTGAATTGCGCGCAGGGCGTTGCCGATTGCCGGGCCGGGTCTCGCATTTGACCCTCGCCCCTGTTCCCCACACAGTGGCGAGCGTCGCTTCCCGAGTACCCAAGCGCCGTTGGGGCCGATCTCATGTATGCCTTCATCTATGCCATCATCGCATTT
>PXAW01000559.1 GCA_003567055.1 Hyphomicrobiales bacterium | reverse complement strand
TGTTCAGCGGTCTGTCGATGATGGCGGTCGGTCGCGCCGCCCAGTCGGTGGTCGAGGAGGTGCGGCGCCAGTTCCGCGAAAAACCCGGCATCATGGAAGGCACCGAGCGGCCCGATTACGGGCGCGCCGTCGACATGCTGACCAAGGCCGCGATCAAGGAGATGGTCGTGCCCTCGCTGCTGCCGGTCCTCGCACCGATCGTGACCTATGTCGTGATCTACCTGATCGCAGGCAAGGACCAGGCCTTCTCGGCGGTCGGTGCGTTGCTGCTCGGCGTGATCGTGACGGGCCTGTTCGTCGCCATCTCCATGACCTCCGGCGGCGGCGCCTGGGACAATGCCAAGAAGTCCTTCGAGGATGGTTTCGTCGACAAGGACGGGGTCAAGCACCTGAAGGGCTCGGAGGCGCACAAGGCCTCGGTCACGGGTGACACGGTCGGCGATCCCTACAAGGACACGGCCGGCCCGGCGGTGAACCCGCTGATCAAGGTCGCCAACATCATCGCGCTCCTGCTGCTCGGCGTGCTGGCCGCGATGTAATTTGAAAAGGCTCGGGCGGGTCCGCACAGGATCCGCCCGATTCTGTCCGGGACCGATTTCTGTTGAAATTATTGGTTATTTTTGTTACGCGACTTGCGTTTCTTGCATCAGAGCGCCTACCGACCCGTCAGAGTCGGGTCGGTGGCTCTGTATTTTTTTGTTTTGACGCATCATTTTCTTCGCCGGCCTAACTCCGCCTGAGGGAATGATGCTCGGTGGAGTTTAGTGTAATGGTTTCAGCTGATTTTGCGCCGCGTCCTGTCGAATCCCACGATGGCGCTTCCGTGCCGGGTTCCAATCCCTTCGATGCCGCGATGCAGGCAGCCGCTACGTCCGATCCGCTTGATCCACGCAATCTGTCGCAGATCGAAAAGCCCAAGACCGAGAAAGACAAGGACGTCCCGCTGGATGACAATCCGGGTCGCCGGACCAATCCGAATTTCCATATACCCCCGGAATTTCAACGCATGCCGTGGACGTATCTCGAAAATCACTTCCACGGTATTCCGTCCGGTGTCCTGGAGCAGATCAGCAAATAGCCGCGCGCAGCCCGGCGCCATCGCGCGATCACGCCTTCCGGATGCGGAAAACCAGCAGGTCGCCCTCGCGCGATTGCTCCTCGATATGGTCTCCCGTCTCGCCGATCAGATGCGGAATGTCGATTGCCGCCATCGGATCGGTGCATTCGACACGCAGCATCGTTCCGGCAGCGACGCGCGAGAGCGCCTTGCGCGTCTTCAGGGCGGGGAGGGGGCATTTCAGCCCGCGCAGATCGAGCAGGGTATCGCTATCGGCCATGATCCGCCTGTCATATCGGTTGCTACCTTGCGGGAAATGGCGCGGGCGCAACCGGCTGACCAGCCCGCACCACGCGCTCACGCCTGCAGCCGCTCCACGGCCTCGCTCACCTTCGCCCGCCGCGCCAGCGCGGCTTCGCGCCGCTCGCGTTGCTCCTCGACGACCTCTTCCGGCGCGCGTTTGAGGAAATCGGCATTGCCGAGCTTGGCGTCGATCTTCTTGATCTCGCCATCGAGCTTGCTGATTTCCTTGTCGAGGCGCGCGCGTTCTGCCGCGATATCGACGACGCCTTCGAGCGGCAGCGCCGCGACTTCGCCGCGCACCAGCAGCTGCACGCTGGCCCGGGGTGCGGCCTGGGCGGTCTCGATCGTCTCGATGCGCGCCAGGCGCTTGATCATGCCCTCCCAGCGCGCGACCCGGGCCGACGCATCATCGCTCGGGTTGATCAGCTGCAAGGTGATCTGCGCGCCGGCGGGCACGTTGGTCTCGGCGCGCGCCGAGCGGATTTCGCTGACGAGATCGACGATCCAGCCGATCTCGGCTTCGGCTGCGTCATCGCGCAGATGCGACAGCGAAGTCCAGGTGGCGAGCGCCAGCAGCGTCTCGTCGCGGGCGGGGCCGGTCTCCCCCTTCACCGCCCAGAGCTCCTCGGTGAGGAAGGGCATGAACGGGTGCAGCAGCTTGCAGATCTGGTCGATCACATAGGCCGTGGTGGCGCGGGTCTCGTCCTTGGCCGGGCTGTCCTCGCCCTGGAGGACGGGCTTGGCGAGTTCGAGATACCAGTCGCAGAACACGTTCCAGACGAAGCGGTAAGCCGCGCCCGCCGCCTCGTTGAACTTGTATTCGGTGATCCCGGCCTCGATCTGCGCCGCCGCGCTGGCGCATTCGGAGAGCACCCATTTGTTGAGGGTGATTTCGACCTTCGCCGGGTCGAAGCCGTCGACGCGTTCGCAGCCGTTCATCTCGGCAAAGCGCGCGGCATTCCAGATCTTGGTCGCGAAATTGCGGTAGCCCTCGACGCGCTGCATCGACAGCTTGATGTCGCGCCCCTGCGCCGCCATGGCCGAGAGCGTGAAACGCAGGGCATCGGCGCCATATTGCTCGACCACGTCGAGCGGATCGATGACGTTGCCCTTCGATTTCGACATCTTCGCGCCCTTCTCGTCGCGGACGAGGGCGTGGATGTAGACCGTGTGGAAGGGCGTTTCTTCCATGAATTGCAGGCCGGACATCATCATCCGGGCGACCCAGAAGAAGATGATGTCGAAGCCGGTGACGAGCACGTCGGTGGGATAATAGCGCTTCAGCTCCGGCGTCTCCTCCGGCCAGCCGAGCGTCGAGAACGGCCAGAGCGCAGAGGAGAACCAGGTGTCGAGCACGTCCTCGTCGCGGCGAAGCGGCACGTCGCGCCCATGCTTCTCGCGGGCCTGCGCCTGCGCTTCCACCTCGTCATAGGCGACGAAGACATTGCCGTCCTCGTCATACCAGGCCGGGATCTGATGACCCCACCAGAGCTGGCGCGAGACGCACCAGGGCTCGATATTCTCGAGCCATTGGAAATAGGTCTTCTCCCAGTTGTTCGGCACGAAGCTGGTGCGTCCGTCGCGCACCGCGGCCATCGCCTTCTCGGCGAGCGGCTTGACGTCGACATACCATTGATCGGTCAGATAGGGCTCGATCGGCACGCCGGAGCGGTCGCCATGGGGAACGGTGTGGGTGTTGTCCTCGATCTTATCGAGAAATCCACCTGCCTCCATCATGGCGACGATGCGCTTGCGGGCCTCGAACCGGTCGAGCCCGCGTAGCTCCTCTGGAATTGCGCTGAGCGCCTTGATCTCGAAATCATCGGCATCCTGCACGACAGAGCCTTCTCGCCGAAGTTGATCCTCAACAGACGCCGTTAGCTGAGTATCGATATCCCGGATGCGTGCTTCAGTATCGAATATGTTTATCAAGGGCAGGTTCTGGCGCTTGCCGACTTCGAAATCGTTGAAATCATGCGCCGGCGTCATCTTCACCGCGCCGGAGCCGATTTCCGGGTCGGAATATTCGTCGGCGACGAGGGGGATGCGGCGTCCGACCAGCGGCAGGATCGCGAACTTGCCGACGAGATCCTTGTAGCGCTCATCCTCCGGATGCACCGCGATTCCGGTATCGCCGAGCATGGTCTCCGGGCGCGTTGTCGCGACGGTGATGAAGCGTCCGGGCTCGCCCTCGATCGGGTAGCGGAAATGCCAGAGGCTGCCCTTGATCTCGAGCTGCTGCACTTCGAGATCGGAAATCGCCGTCTGGAATTTCGGATCCCAGTTCACGAGCCGCTTGTCGCGATACATCAGCCCCTGGCGATGGAGCTCGACGAAGAAGCGCAGGACTGCCTTCGAGAGGCCGTCATCCATGGTGAAGCGCTCGCGCGACCAGTCGCAAGAGGCGCCGATGCGCTCCAGCTGGCGGCGGATGCGCCCACCCGATTCCTCCTTGAAGGCCCAGACTTCCTCGAGGAATTTCTCGCGCCCGAGGCTGCGGCGGTCGGGGCGGCCCTCGGCGGCGAGCTTGCGCTCGACCACCATCTGCGTGGCGATGCCGGCATGATCGGTGCCCGGCTGCCAGAGCACGTCGCGCCCGCGCATGCGCTCGAAGCGGCAGAGGATGTCCTGGATGGTGTTGTTGAGCGCGTGGCCCATATGCAGCGAACCGGTCACGTTCGGCGGCGGGATCACGATGGTGTAGGGCTTAGCGTCCTTGCGCTCGGGGCGACCGGCGCGAAAGGCGCCCGCATCATTCCAGCGCGCGGCGATACGCGCCTCGACGGCAGCGGGGTCGAAGGTCTTGTCCATCATGCTTTTGGCCGGTCGTGTCCGTGTTGACGAAATCGTTGAGGTCGTTGCGCTAGAAAAAGCAGGCGCGCCGACAAGTCAACCGGCGCCGTCCAGAACAGCGGTTTGCCCAGGTCCGGAAGGGGCGAGGATTCGCCGGCATGGATGCCCGAAAGCGTCGGCTCAGCGCCCGCCGCGGGAGACCCGCTCGATCTCGGCACGGACCATGCGCTCGACGATGGTCGGCAGATTGTCGTCGAGCCAGACCTTCAGCATCGGGCGCAGCATCTCCTTGACCAGGTCATCGAGCGTGCGCCCGTTATTGGAGAGCACCGTATGGGCCAGCGCATTGAAGGCATTACCGACAGCCTCGTCCGTCGCCTGGGAGATCAGCCGGTCCTCGTCGATCATGCTCTGGCGGGGAGGGGGGGTGAAGACCGGCTCGGGCTCCGGTTCGGGCTCCGGTTCGCCGAAATCCAGCCCGGCATCGCCATCGTCATCATCGGTGCCGATGGCGTCGAACGCGGCATCGACAGCGTCCTGTCCTTCGAGGGCGGTATCTTCTTCCTCCGTGCCGATCGCATCGAAATCGATCTGCCCGTCATCCTGCCGGAAGTCGATATCCTCATGCTCCATGGCAAGGTCTCCGGGCGGCTCAGGCTCGACCTTCTCGCCGACTTCCGCGAGATCCAGAATGTCGTCGTCTTCGGGCTCCAGCAGATCGTCTTCGACCGGGTTCCGCGCGGCGGGCGCTTCCGGCTCGTCGTCGTCATCGCCGATCGCATCGGCCATGGCCTGCTCGAAGGGGTCTTCATCGTCGCCCTTCTGGCCCGCCTCCTGATCATCCGCGATGATGCGGCGGATCGAAGCGAGGATTTCCTCCATTGAGGGTTCGTCGGTCTTCGGATTGGCCTGGTTCATGCGAATCTCTCACCGCAACGGATTGCCTCCGACGAGAATCACCTCGCCACATCGTCTTCTATGGTTAAACGATGCAAGGCCTTCACGCAAAGGGGCGAAAAGCGTTCACCCACAGGCGTTTTGATCAGTTTCCGGACGGTGTCGATGTGCCCCAGATCCTGCCGCGCACCTGTTCATAGTGCTCGGCGGAATCGTATTCGGCCACGGGCAGGCCGAGCTGGCCCGGCGTGAGGCGGCCCATGGCCTGGACCAGCGCATAGGCACCGACGATGCGGTCGCGCTGGGCGGTGATCAGATTGACCCGCGCGTTGAGCAGCTCCTGTTGCGCATTGAGCACGTCGAGCGTGGTGCGCTGCCCGACGCGCGCTTCCTCGCGCACGCCCGTGAGCGCCGTCTCTGCGGCTTCCCCCTGGATCTCGGCTGCCATGATCTGCGCGCGCGCCGCTTCCAGTGCGCCCCAGGAGGTGATCACGGACGAGCGCACTTCGTCGCGCGCCTGTTCCAGCTCGAAGCGGGCCTCGGAAACGTTCTCCTTGGCCTGACGCACACGCGCCGAGGTCTCGCCGCCCTGATAGAGCGGAACGGTCAACTGGGCGACGATGGAGGCATTGGTCGAGCGAT
>PXAW01000318.1 GCA_003567055.1 Hyphomicrobiales bacterium | reverse complement strand
TGACTTCTCTTCCAGACCTGAAAACCGAGCCGAGGCCCCCATGACATCGCAAGCGGAGCATGTGCCCAAAATCCGCCGGCCCGCTCCCCTGCTCGGGCTGGGGCGGGCCGTTCCGGGGCTGGCGCTGGTCGTGATCGGGTCGGTCATGCTGATCCTCGCCTATGGCCAGCCGGCCTGGCTCGGGGGGAATGTCGGCCCCGGTCTGTTCGCGCAGCTGCTCAGCAAGGGGGTGATCGCGCTCGGTGCGATCTGGGCTGCTTCATGCGCGCTCAATGCCCCGCCACCGCGCCGCGCCCCCTGCGCCGAGCCTGCCGACGCGACCGCACAACGCTGGAGCGGACCGGCGCTGCTGGGCGCAGTCCTGCTTTTTGCCTTGACGATGCCGGCACTCGGCCTGGTCATCTCGGCGGGTTTTGCCGCAACGCTGGCCGCCATCGGCGCCGGCGAACGCAATCCGGTCGCGCTCGTGGTCACGGTGGCTGCGCTCGTCGCCATGACGATGGTGATCGGGCTCACGCTGTTGCCGCCCACGGCGCCGCTCTGGCCTCGTCTGTAAGAGGCCGGGCATGGATCTGAGCGCATGGATGTCGGGATTCGCGCTGGCGCTGACGCCGGAGAACCTGCTGCTTTGCGCCGTCGGCGCATTGGTCGGGACGCTGGTCGGCGTCCTGCCCGGCATCGGCCCGGCGGCGACGCTGGCGCTGCTCCTGCCGCTGACATTCGCGCTGGAGCCGGCGGGCGCGATCATCATGATGGCGGCGATCTATTATGGTGCGCAATATGGCGGCTCGACCACGTCGATCCTGCTCAACGTGCCCGGTGAATGCTCCGGCGTGGTGACGGCGCTCGACGGCCACAAGATGGCGCTGGCCGGTCGGGCCGGGCCGGCCATCGCGATGGCCTCGCTCGCCTCGCTCTTTGCAGGGCTCGTCACCGCCGTGCTGATCGCAACGATCGCGGTCCCGCTCTCGGGCATGACGACGGCGATTGCGCCGGCGGGGCTGGTGGGACTGATCGCGCTCGGCCTGTTCGCAGCCGCCGTGATCTCGCCCGGCCCCGCGATCCCGGCTCTGGCGCTGATCCTGATCGGCGCGGGGCTCGGCCTCGTGGGGACCGATCTGGGGGGCGGGCAGCCGCGCTTCGCCTTCGGAATCCCGGAATTGCGCGACGGCATCGGCTTCGTCCCGCTGGTGATGGGCATATTCGGTCTGGCGGAGCTGATCCGCGCGCTGGAGACGGGTGGGCGCCCGGAGCGCATCAGACTCGTGCGCTGGCCCTGGCCCACGCGCGCCGACCTGCGCGCCGGCTGGCTTCCCGCCCTGCGCGGCACGGGAATCGGCGCGGCGCTGGGGGTGATTCCGGGGGCGAGTACGCTTCTCGCGGCGCTCGCCGCGCGCGGCATCGAGAACGGCTTTGCCACGAAGGATCGCCCGCTCGGCACGGGAGCGGTGGCGGGCGTCGCCGCGCCGGAGGCGGCCAACAACGCGGCGGCCCAATCGGCGATGGTGCCCCTCCTGACCCTCGGATTGCCCGGCAGCCCGGTCATGGCGGTGCTCGCAGGTGCGCTGATGCTGCATGCGATCATGCCCGGCCCCGCCTTCATCACGCAGAACCCGGATCTGTTCACGGCCCTGATGGCGAGCCTGATCATCGGCAACGTGATCCTCGTGGTGCTGAACCTGCCCTTTGCCGGAATCTGGGCCTCGCTTCTGCGCATCCCCTTCCGCAGGCTGGTGCCGCTGATCATCGTGATCAGCCTGATCGGGGTGCATTCGGTGCAGAATTCGCTGTTCGACGTGTGGCTGATGCTCGGTTTCGGCCTGTTCGGCTGGGTCCTGCTGCGGCTGAAGCTGGAGCCGACACCGCTCGTCCTCGGCTTCATCCTCGGCCCCGCCTTCGAGGAATACCTGCGCCGCACCCTGCTCTTCTCACGCGGTGATCCCACCGTCCTGCTGACCGACCCCGTCAGCGCCACCTGCCTCAGCCTGATCGCAGCCTGCACATGCTGGATGATCGGCAGGCGCGTACAGGTGATGCGCGCCGGTTGAACGGCCGGATGAACGTCATCGCCTTGTCAGGGCCGGCGCACGGCGATCCAGATCGTATGGCGCGCGCCGCGCCGGGAGCGGCTGGCGCGGACAATGTGTGTCGTGACCGCAAAGCCGTACCGGGCCAGTCGTTTTGCGAATGCCGTGTCGGGTGCTGCGGACCAGACAGCGAGGACGCCGCCGGGGGTCAGCTTTGCGCGTGCCGCATGCAATCCCGCCTCTCCGTAAAGGCTGCCGTTCTCCGAGCGCGTGAGGCCGTCAGGCCCGTTATCGACATCGAGCAGGATCGCGTCGAACGCCTTCCCGGCCTCGCCGATGACGGCACCGACATCGCCCACCCGCAACTCCACCCGCGGGTCGGCGAGACAATCCCCGAACACGGTCTCCATGTGCTGCGTCGCCCAGTCGGCCAGTTCAGGCACGATCTCGCAGACGATCAGGCGCGCATCCGGCGGCGCGACCGATTGCGCGGCGCGCAGGGTAAATCCCATCCCGAGCCCGCCGATGAGGATACGCGATGCGGGCCGCCCGGCCAGCTGGTCGAAAGCAAGGGTCGCGAGCGCCTCCTCCGAGCCGCCGAGGCGGCTGTTCATCAGCTCGTTGCCGCCCTCGAGACGAATCGAGAATTCATCGCCCCGGCGCAGGAGCCTGAGCCTATCCCCCTCCGGCGTTTGTGCCGTGGCCAGATGTATCCATGGAAGCATGCGTTGCCCTCTGCCGTCGAAGCCGGCCCGTGACGTAACCGATCAGGGGGAGCGGGTGAAGGATCCCGGGCGCCGCGAGCCCGAACCCTGTTTTCTACAGTATACATGATGCGCGCGTTGCGTTACGTGAACCATGATCGCACCTTTCGTGCCGACGGACCGCGCAAGGCTGCGGCGTCGATATTCCCCAGATTGGCATTCCATGATCCATACCTTGTCCCAGGCGCTCGCCGAGCGCGGTTACGATAGTCTCACCCCGGTCCAGGAAGCGGTCACCGACCCCGCTCTGCGCGATGCCGATCTGCTGGTATCGGCCCAGACCGGTTCGGGCAAGACCGTGGGATTCGGGCTGGCGATCGGCCCGACGCTGCTGGACGCTGAAGGCATGCTCGGCCCCGCAAGCGCTCCGCTGGCCCTGATCGTCGCACCCACAAGGGAGCTCGCCTCTCAGGTGACGCGCGAGCTCGGCTGGCTTTATGCCAAGGCGGGGGCACGCATGGCTTCCTGCGTCGGCGGCATGGACATGCGCGACGAGCGCCGCACCCTCGAACGCGGCGCCCATATCGTCGTGGGGACACCGGGGCGCCTGCGCGACCATATCCAGCGCGGATCCCTCGACATGACCGGTTTGCAGGTCATCGTCCTGGACGAGGCGGACGAGATGCTCGATCTCGGATTTCGCGAAGACCTGGAATTCATGCTGGACAAGGCGCCGCCGGAGCGCCGGACGCTGATGTTCTCGGCGACCGTGCCGCCGATGATCGCCAAACTGGCCCAGCGTTTCCAGCGCGAGGCCGTGCGGGTGAAGACCCAGTCCGACAGAAGCCAGCACGCCGACATCGCCTATCAGGCGCTGCGTGTCGCCGCACAGGACGCGGAAAACGCCATCATCAACGTGCTGCGCTATCATGAGGCGCAAAACGCCATCGTCTTCGCCAATACCCGCGCGATGGTAAGCCGGCTCACCGCCCGTTTTTCCAATCGCGGCTTTGCCGTCGTCAGCCTCTCCGGTGAACTGAGCCAGACGGAGCGGACGCACGCGCTTCAGGCGATGCGCGATGGTCGCGCCCGGGTCTGCGTCGCGACCGATGTCGCGGCCCGCGGCATCGATCTGCCCAATCTCGAACTCGTGATCCATGCCGAGCTCCCGAGCAACGCCGATAGCCTGCTGCATCGCTCGGGTCGCACGGGCCGCGCCGGGCGCAAGGGCATCTCCGCCCTGGTGGTGCCGCCGAAGGCGGTGAAGCGCGCGGAGCGTCTGCTGGCGAGCGCCGGCGTGACGGCGGATTGGATCACCGCGCCGGGAGCGGACGAGATCCTGCGCCGCGACGAGGAGCGTCTGCTCGCCGATCCCAACTGGTCCATGGATGTCACCGAGGACGAAGCGGCTTTTGCTGGCCGGTTGCTCGCCCTGTATTCCCCTGAGGCGATTGCGGCAGCCTATCTGCGCCAGCATCGCGCCCGGCACTCGGCGCCCGAGGAGCTCGTCCCGGTCGATACGCGACCAGCCGCGAAGGCGCATGCGCGCTTCGGCCCGAGCGTCTGGTTCACCCTGTCCGTCGGGCGCGACGACGGCGCCGAGCCGCGCTGGCTGCTGCCGCTGCTGTGCCGCTCCGGGGGACTCGACAAGGATGCGATCGGCGCGATCCGCGTCCAGCAATCCGAGACCTGGGTGGAAATCGCCGAGACGAGCGTTGCGACATTCCTCAACGCTTTGGGAAAACACGGCAGCCTCGAGAAAGGCGTCACGGCCCGGCGCGCTTCCGGCGCGCCGCAGATCGACGCTCCGGCCAGCCATCGCAAGGCGCGGACCTCCGGCAAATTCGCCGATGCCGGCGCAGGCGGCGCGGGATCCGACAAGAAGCGGAAGAAGCGTTTCGCGAAAGACGATGGCGAGGCGGCGGGTCAACCCGTGAGCAAGAAGAAAGCCGGCAAGGCTGCGGCGGGCAAGGCTGCGGCGGGCAAACGCGGGACCGGGAGCGCGCATCCATCAAAATCGCCCAGGCGGTAATGGCGCCCGGAGGCCCGCATCAGCCTGTGATGCGCCGAAACGAGGCTTCAGAGCGCCCGATCCGCCTCCGTCAGGCCGGGCGCTCCAATACCGGCCGCAGACCGGCATGATACCGCTCTACCGCTCGACCAGCTCGACCCGGCGGTTTTGCGAACGCCCGTCTTCGTTGCGGTTCGTGGCAACCGGCGCCATCATGCCGGCACCAGCCGCCTGCAGGCGGTCATCATCGATGCCGTGGCGCTCTTCGAGCCAGTAGGACACGGCCTGAGCGCGCTCGACGGACAGGCTCAGATTGTAATCGAAGGACCCGACATTGTCGGTATGCCCGACGATGAGCAGTTCGAGCTCTTCGTTCGTCTCGAGGAATTCCGCGATCGCTGCGAGCGCACCAGCGGATTCGTCGATGATCGCCGCGCTGTCGAATTCGAACAGAATATCGCGCACGGCCACGCGGCCCTCGGAAACGATATCGGCCTCGATCTCAGCCGCGCTCAGATTCTCGGGATCGTGAGCGGCGACGATATCTTCGCGCTCGGTGGGCTGTTCCGCCGGCGGCTGCGGTGCTGCCACGCCGATGGTCGGTTCCTCGCTCGGCTTCTCGACCACGTCCACCCGCAACACGGGCGCGCCTCCCCTGCGGTTGGGATGGATCAGCGCGTTTACAAAGACGTTCTCATCGGCATGGCTGGCGGCGATGAAGCGCATGTCGTCCTTGTCCCGGGGCCAGCCGATTTCGTGCACGCTCACCCCGCTGGGCCGGCTGCGGTCAAACAGATCGAAGCGGTGGAAGCGGCGGCCGAGATCATCGCCGCTGGCGGCGAAGTCGATCTCGAAACCGGCCTGTTCGAGCCCGTCGCGATAGGCGCGCTTGATCTGAAGCGTGCTGACATCGGGGTTGCGCAGCAGGTAGAGGAGCTGGGTATGCTCACCCTCGAGCTCGAGCGCGCTCTCGAATTCCCCGTCCTCG
>PXAW01000271.1 GCA_003567055.1 Hyphomicrobiales bacterium | reverse complement strand
GCCATCGCGGACATCCGCAACCGCGCCCGTCCGGTGAATTCGTCCGGCGAAGTCGCCCAGGTCGGCACCATCTCCGCCAATGGCGACAAGCTGGTCGGCCAGATGATCGCCGATGCCATGCAGAAGGTCGGCAACGAGGGTGTCATCACCGTCGAGGAAGCCAAGACCGCTGAGACGGAAGTCGACATCGTCGAGGGCATGCAGTTCGATCGCGGCTACCTCTCGCCGTATTTCGTGACTAATTCCGAGAAGATGGTCGCCGAGCTCGAGGATCCCTACATCCTCATCCACGAGAAGAAGCTGACCTCGCTGCAGCCGATGCTGCCGATCCTCGAATCCGTCGTCCAGTCCGGCAAGCCGCTGCTGATCGTCGCCGAGGACATCGAGGGCGAGGCACTCGCCACGCTCGTGGTCAACAAGCTGCGTGGTGGCCTGAAGATCGCCGCCGTCAAGGCGCCGGGCTTCGGTGATCGCCGCAAGGCCATGCTCGAGGACATCGCCATCCTCACCGGCGGTACCGCGGTTTCGGAAGATCTCGGCATCAAGCTCGAGAACGTGACGCTCGACATGCTCGGCCGCGCCAAGAACGTGCGCATCGAGAAGGAGACCACCACGATCGTCGACGGCGCCGGCTCGAAGGACGACATCGAGGCCCGCGTTTCGCAGATCAAGGCCCAGATCGAGGAGACCAGCTCCGATTACGACCGTGAGAAGCTCCAGGAGCGCCTGGCCAAGCTCGCGGGCGGCGTCGCGGTGATCCGCGTCGGCGGCTCCACCGAGATCGAGGTGAAGGAAAAGAAGGACCGCATCGACGACGCCCTCAACGCCACCCGCGCGGCGGTCGAGGAAGGCATCGTTCCCGGCGGCGGCACCGCACTCCTGCGTGCCAAGGTCGCGGTCGACAAGCTCACCGACGAGAACCACGACATCCAGGCCGGCATCAAGATCGTCTCCAAGGCGCTCGAGGCCCCGCTGCGCCAGATCGTCGCCAATGCTGGCGTCGAGGGCTCGATCGTGATCGGCAAGATCAACGAGAACTCCTCGGCCACCTTCGGCTTCGATGCCCAGAGCGAGACCTTCGTCGACATGCTCGAAGCCGGCATCGTCGATCCGGCCAAGGTCGTGCGCACCGCGCTCCAGGATGCGGCTTCCGTCGCCGGCCTGCTCGTGACCACCGAAGCGATGGTCGCCGAGCTGCCGAAGAAGGATTCCGGTCCTGCCATGCCGGGCGGCGGCATGGGCGGCATGGGCGGCATGGATTTCTGATCCGGCTTCCCGGCCCCGCGCCGATACCGCAATACGAGGCCCCGGAGCGATCCGGGGCCTTTTTCGTCGCGCAGGGCATGCGGAGGCTTGTCGTCAAAGGAAAACCCTGCAAAACTCAGTAATCCAAGTCATACACAATCAATGCGGGTATTCTTGAAGTCATTGTGGAGGTAGCGGGCGAATGATGGACCGGGCACAGCGCAACGAGAAAATACTCAAAACGATCGCCGAGCGCACGAAACAGGCACTGACCTCGAAGCGGGCTGCTCGCGAGATGCTCATCAAGGAAGGCATCTATACCAAGAAGGGAAAACTCCGGGCCGAGTTCGGTGGTGGCAAGTCGGGCGGGGTCAAGTCCGTTGGCGGAAAAAACGTCGGTGGCAAGGGAAAGAAGCCGGTTACTGCGTAAACGACCTTGGGACGCCTCGCCACATCCTTCGTCCTCGGCTTCCACGGCTGCGATGCTTCCGTTGCGAGGGAGGCCGTGCTCGACGGAGCCGATATCATCCAGAGCAAGAAGGACTACGACTGGCTCGGACCCGGCGCCTATTTCTGGGAATCGGATCCGCTTCGTGCCCTCGAATGGGCACAGTGGAAGAAGCGGAGAGGCGAATACGAGAACCCGAGTGTCATCGGCGCGGTGATCGATCTGCGAAACTGCCTCGATCTGGTTTCGCGGGAAGACGTCGAATTGGTCAAGAATGCATACGATGCGTTCGTCACGATTCGTAGTCACTCCGGACTGGAAGTACCGACCAATCAGAATCCGGATGGAACGGAGAATGGTGATCTGTTGCTCCGCTTTCTCGATTGCGCGGTATTTCGTCATCTACACGAAATGGTTGACGAGACACCTGACACAGAACCCTTCGATACGGTGCGCGGCATGTTCGTCGAAGGCGGCAAGGCCTTTCCGGGAAGCGGCATTCATCGCAGGAGCCACGTCCAGATCGCCGTGAGAAACCCGGCCTGCATCAAGGGAATATTCTTTCCCAGAAACTGATCTCGCGCCAGAGCCCCTGTCGGGCCACCACTTTCGCTTGACAAAGAGCACGTGCGAACGCATTGATCACGCCATGAAGACGCATTTTGAACGCCGTAGCCGACGTATGATCACCGCCCTCCAGCGGCTGCGATGACGCGCGTTTTCTTCTGAAATCCGCCCAAGCAAGCCGCGCGTTTCGTGCGGCTTTTTTCATGCGCGCCGGATACGCCCCCAGGCCGAAATCATTGACCGAACCGAGTACGCGATCGCATCGCTCCAGAAACGGAAGACGACCATGACCAGCCCGCAGAACAACCAGACCAGGAAAATCTTCATCGACGGCGAAGCAGGCACGACCGGGCTCGAGATCCGCGAGAAGCTCGGCGCGGTGGCCGGTGCGCAGATCATCAGCATCGACCCGGCTCTGCGCAAGGATGCGCAGGCGCGGCGCGAGATGATGCGTGAGGCTGATCTGGTCGTGCTCTGCCTGCCCGATGACGCGGCCCGAGAAGCCGTGGCGATGGTGGATTCGCTCGAGGGCGCGCGCCCGCGCATTCTCGATGCCTCGACGGCCTTCCGCACCGATCACGCCTGGGTCTACGGTTTCGCCGAGATGGAGCCGGGTCAGGCGCAGATGATCGCGGCTGCCGACCGCGTCGCCAATCCGGGCTGCTACCCCACCGGCGCGATCGCGCTGATCCGCCCGCTCGTGGAGAAGGGCATTCTGCCGGAGGATTTTCCCGTCACCATCAACGCCGTATCCGGCTATAGCGGCGGCGGGCGGCAGATGATCGAGCAGTACGAGCAGGGCGACGCGCCGCCCTTCGCGCTCTATGGGTTAAATTTCTCGCATAAACATCTGCCGGAACTGACGAAATATTCCAGGCTCGCGCGGCGCCCCATCTTCATCCCCTCGGTCGGGAACTTCCGTCAGGGCATGCTGATATCGATCCCGCTGCATCTGGATCAGCTGCGGGGCGCCACGGCTGCGGATCTGGAGGGCACGCTGGCCAACTGGTACGGCGATGGTGGCCTCGTGCGAGTGATCCCGGCACAGGCGGAAACCCGCATCGAACCGGAGGCGCTCAACGGCACCGACCAGATGGAGCTGCGCGTCTTTTCCCACCCCGAATACGCCCAGGCTTTGCTGGTCGCCCGACTCGACAATCTGGGCAAGGGCGCCTCGGGGGCCGCTGTCCAGAACATCCGCCTGATGCTCGGGCTGTGAGCCGGCGCCTCGCGGGCGCGTTGCCCCGAGGCGGTATTGGCATTTCCCGGCGATTGTCTGACCGCCGGGCTCGTGCTCTCCTGTCGTCATCAGCCAAGACGAACCACCCCTGCGCAGAAGACGGCGCATGACGCCGCCGGGGTGGCTCGGGCCAATGACGGGAGGAGATGCGGGATGTTCAAGAGCGCTTCGGAAGATCAGAAATCGAGCCGCGCGAAGGTGATCACGCCGGAGCAGCTGCGCTCGCGGCTGTGGTTCGACAATCCCGATAATCCGGGCATGACCGCGCTCTATATCGAGCGCTATCTCAATTACGGCCTCACCGGCGAGGAATTGCAGGGTGGCAAGCCGATCATCGGAATCGCCCAGACAGGCTCCGACCTCTCCCCCTGCAACCGTCACCATACCGATCTGGCCAAGCGCGTGCGCGAGGGCATCGCGGCGGCGGGCGGTGTCGCGTTCGAATTTCCCTGCCATCCGATCCAGGAAACGGGCAAGCGTCCCACCGCGATGCTCGACCGCAACCTGTCCTATCTCTCGCTGGTGGAAGTGCTCTACGGCTACCCGCTCGACGGCGTGGTGCTGCTCACCGGCTGCGACAAGACCACCCCCGCCCTGCTGATGGCGGCGGCCACGGTGAACATTCCGGCGATCAATCTCAATGTCGGCCCCATGCTCAACGGCTGGATGAACGGCGAACGCGTCGGCTCCGGCACGGTGGTCTGGAAGGCGCGCGAGCGTCACGCGGCGGGCGAGATCGGTTACGAGGAATTCCTCGAAATCGTCCGCAGCTCAGCACCCTCCAACGGCCATTGCAACACCATGGGCACGGCCTCCACCATGAATGCGCTCGCCGAGGCGCTCGGCATGAGCCTGCCCGGACAGGCCGCGATTCCGGCGCCCTATCGCGAGCGCGGCCAGGCTTCCTATGATACCGGAAAGCGGATCGTCGAGATGGTCTGGGAGGATCTCAAACCCTCCGACATCCTCACCCGTGACGCGTTCGAGAACGCCATCGTCGCCTGCTCCGCCATCGGCGGCTCGACCAATGCACCGATCCACCTCAACGCCATTGCGCGCCATATGGGCGTGCCGCTGGAATGTGACGACTGGGAGAAGGTCGGCTTCGACATCCCGCTGCTCGTCAACGTACAGCCTGCGGGCGACTATCTCGCCGAGGAATATTATCGCGCCGGCGGACTGCCTGCGGTGATGGCGGAGCTGATCGCGAAGGGCAAGATCCACGAAGGCGCGCTGACGGCGAACGGCCGCACAGCCGGCGAGAATTATCGCGAGCGCTTCACCTGGGATCGCGACGTGATCCGCCCCTATGACGAACCGATGCGCCAGCAGGCCGGCTTCCTCAATCTGAAGGGCACTCTGTTCGATTCGGCCATCATGAAGACGAGCGTGATCTCGCCGGAATTCCAGAAGCGCTATCTTGATGATCCGAAAGATCCCGATGCGTTCGAGGGCAAGGTCGCGGTGTTCGACGGGCCGGAGGATTATCACGACCGTATCGACGATCCGGCGCTCGGCATCGACGATCACACCATCCTGATCATGCGCGGCACCGGGCCGATCGGCTATCCGGGTGCGGCGGAAGTGGTCAACATGCAGCCTCCGGGGGAACTGATCCGGCGCGGCGTGTTCTCCCTGCCCTGCATCGGCGACGGGCGCCAGTCGGGCACCTCGGGCACGCCCTCGATCCTGAACGCTTCGCCGGAAGCCGCAGTCGGTGGCGGGCTCGCCCTGTTGCAAAGCGGCGACCGCATCCGCATCGATCTGCGCAAGCGCAGCGCCGACATTCTGATTTCGAGCGAGGAACTGGACCGCCGCCGGGCCGATCTCGAGGCGCGCGGCGGCTATCCCTACCCGGCCAGCCAGACCCCGTGGCAGGAGATCCAGCGCTCGATGGTCGATCAGCTCTCGGAGGGCATGGTCCTCAAGCCGGCGGTGAAGTATCAGCGAATCGCGCAGAGTCAGGGCGCACCGCGCGACAATCACTGACTGACGCGAAAATGAACCGGCCCGCATCACATGCGGGCCGGGACAGAATCAGACCAGCGTTTGCCGGGTGCGATCGGACGAACCGTGGGTCAGCACCGTGACCCGCGTTCCGATCGGCACGCGCCGATGCAGGTCGATGATATCCTGATTGAACAGGCGGATGCAGCCCGATGACACCGACTGGCCGATCGACCAGGGTTCGTTGGTGCCGTGAATCCGGTAGAGCGTGTCACGACCGTTC
>PXAW01000492.1 GCA_003567055.1 Hyphomicrobiales bacterium | reverse complement strand
TCGGACGGGGTCGACGGCTATATCGCCCGGCGCTTCGACATGCGCAGCGAATTCGGCGCCATGATCGATCCGCTGGCCGACAAGGCGCTCCTGATCTCACTCTTCGTGACACTGGCAGTCGTGGGCGAGATCCCGACCTGGATTGCCGTGCTTGTGGTCTTTCGCGATGCCATGATCCTGATGGCCTTCGTGGTGGCCGGGCAGCTGACGCGCCCGATGGAGGTGAAGCCGCTGATGATCTCCAAGGTCAATACGGCGCTTCAGATCGGCTATGTGGCGCTGGTTCTGGGCCTGCTCGCCTTCGGCATCACCGCGCCGCTGATCGTGATGTTGACCATGTGGGCCGTTGCGGCCTTGACCGTGATCACTGCCGGCGCCTATCTCGTGATCTGGTTGCGGCACATGACGCATTGACCGCGCCCTGCGCGCTGGCGCCGCTTTTGCCGAGGGTTCGATGACCGTACAGAAGCAACTCGGATTCTGGATCGCGGCGCTCGTCGTCTTCGTCCTCTTCCTCTGGCTGTTCAGCGGGATATTGCTGCCCTTCGTGGCCGGTCTGGCGCTCGCCTATTTCCTCGACCCCGTCGCCGGGCGGCTGCAACGGCTCGGATTCGGGCGGGTGGGCGCGACGCTTCTGATCCTCGGCGTCTTCGTCATCGTCTTCGTGCTGTTTCTCGTGCTGGCCGCGCCGCTGGTCGTGCGTGAGATCACCGCCTTCCTCCAGATGCTGCCCTCCTACGTGACGCAATTACAGCGCCTCGCCTACGAGCATGGCGGGCCGTTTCTGGAATTGTTCGGCGGCGACGAGGCCGGACGCGACGTGGAGGGCTCGATCCGCGACATGGTCGGGCAGGCCACGGGTTACCTGCTTGCCCTGATCGGCTCGATCCTCGCCGGCGGGCAGACGCTTCTCTCGCTCTTCTCGCTGGTGATCGTGACGCCGATCATCGCCTTCTATCTGCTGATCGACTGGCACAAGATGGTCGCCACGGTCGATTCCTGGCTGCCGCTGCGCTATCGCGAGACCATCCGGGGGCTGGCGCGGGAAATCGATACGGCGCTTGCCGGCTTCGTGCGCGGCCAGGCGGCATTGTGCCTGATCCTCGGCTCGTATTACGCCATCGGCCTGAGCATGGTCGGGCTGAATTTCGGTGCGCTGATCGGCATCACCGCCGGGTTCCTGAGCATCATCCCCTATGTCGGCTCATTCACCGGGCTGCTTCTCTCGGTCGGTGTCGCCATCGTGCAGTTCTGGCCGGATTATACCTGGGTGCTGATCACGCTCGCGATCTTCGTCAGCGGCCAGATCGTCGAGGGCAACATCCTGCAACCGAAGATGCTCGGCGATTCCGTCGGGGTGCATCCGGTCTGGCTGATGTTCGCGCTGTTCGCCTTCGGCTCGCTGTTCGGCTTTCTCGGCCTGCTGATGGCGGTGCCGCTCGCGGCTGCCGTGGGGGTGCTGATGCGCTTCGGCCTGCGCCGCTACCTCGCCAGCAGCTATTATCGCGGGGATGGCGCGCCGGTCGCGAAGGTTGCGGATGCGGAGCCGCGTGATGAGTGAGCGCACCCCGCGCGGGCGCCGCAAGGAAGCCGAGGCCGGCCAGCTCGCCCTCGATCTCGCCCTCGCGCCGCGCTATGGCGGCGAGGATTTCCTCGTAGGCCCCTCCAACGAGCAGGCGCACGGCCTGATCGAATCCTGGCCGGACTGGCCCGACCGGATCATCCTGATCGAGGGCCCGCCCGGCAGCGGCAAGACGCATCTCGCCGCGATCTGGGCCGAGCGCGCCCATGCCTGGACGGTGGATGCCGCGCAGATCAGCATGGCGCGGGTGCCCTATCTCGTCTCGAACCGGGCGCTCGTGATCGAGGATGCCGATCGCGGACCGCGCGACGATGCGGCATTCTTTCATCTGCTCAACCTCGCGCGCGAACAGGGCACCAGCGTGCTGATCACCGCGAGCGCCCCGCCTTCCGCCTGGGGGCTTGCCACGCCGGATCTGCTCTCACGCCTGCGGCTCGCCCCCGGCGCGCGGATCGATCCGCCGGACGAAGCGCTTCTCAAGGCGGTGCTGGTCAAGCTCTTCGTCGATCGTCAGCTCCTCGTCGATACCCGCGTGGTCGACGCGCTGGCCCTGCGCATCGACCGCTCGCTGGCCCAGGCGGGGCGGGTCGTCGCCGCGCTCGACCAGGAGGCGCTGCGGCGCGGGCGCCGGCTGACGCGCAATCTCGCACTGGAAATTCTCGCCGCCATGCCCGACATCGGGGGAGACGAACACGGCGAAGCGGACGAGGAAGATGGGGATGCGTCTTCCTCCGGGGGCGACAGCGGCACGTGATGCATTAGTATGGGGATTGTCGTGGCGTTGTCGCAAAGGCCTTTCAGGCTGCGTCTCTTCATGACGGAAAGGGAGAAGGCCAGGTGCGTGCCAACCTCAGCACCGCAGCAGATGCGGAAGACATCGCCAGGGTCGAGGACCCGCCGGCCGTGCAGAAGGGCGAGCCGCCGCAGGGTCGCGACCTGCTCGGCACGCCGCATCGCTTCGTCAATCGCGAATTGTCCTGGCTGCAATTCAACCGGCGCGTGCTCGAGGAAGCCTCCAACCGCAACCATCCGCTCCTGGAGCAGCTGCGCTTCCTCTCGATCTCGGCCAACAATCTCGACGAGTTCTTCATGGTGCGCGTCGCCGGCCTCAAGGGCCAGGTGCGCGAGGATCTCACCGCCGTCTCGCAGGACGGGCTGACCCCGAGCGAGCAATTGGCGCGCATCGGCCAGGAAGTCGCCACGCTCACCGTCGATCAGCAGATGCGCTGGCGGGAATTGCGCGACGAATTGCTGCGTGAGGAGATCGCCCTGATCGGCGAGGATGATCTGTCGAAATCGGAGCGGGTCTGGCTCGAAGACCATTTCCTGCATCACATCTTCCCGATCCTGACCCCGCTCGCCATCGATCCGGCCCATCCCTTCCCGTTCATCCCGAATCTGGGGATGTCGCTGGCGCTGAAGCTGCGCCGGCAGACCGACGGCAAGCTGCTCAACGCGCTGATCCGCCTGCCCTTGAAGATCGACCGGTTCATCAAGCTGCCCGATTACGGTGATCACGGCGGGATGCGCTTCATGACGCTGGAACAGGCCATCGTCCTGCATATCGGGCGGCTGTTTCCCGGCTACGAGGTGATCGGCCAGGGCTCGTTCCGGGTGATCCGCGATTCCGATATCGAGATCGAGGAAGAGGCCGAGGATCTGGTGCGCGTCTTCGAGACGGCGCTGAAGGAGCGCCGGCGCGGCTCGGTCATCCGGCTCGAGATCGAGGAGCGCATGCCCGAGGATCTCGGCACCTTCGTCGCCAAGGAGCTGCATGTGGCGCCGGAGGAGCGCGTCACCATCGACGGCATGCTGGCGCTCAGCGAATTGTCGCAGCTCGTGGCGCTGGAGCGGCCTGATCTGAAGTTCAAGCCCTACAAGCCCCGCTTTCCCGAGCGCATCCGTGATCAGGGCGGGGATTGCTTTGCGGCGATCCGCGAGAAGGACATCATCGTCCACCACCCTTACGAATCCTTCGATTCCGTGGTGCAGTTCCTCAACCAGGCGGCGCGGGATCCGCAGGTGGTGGCGATCAAGCAGACGCTCTACCGCACCTCGAACCAGTCACCGATCATCGCCGCGCTGGCGGAAGCCGCCGATGCCGGCAAATCGGTCACGGCGCTGGTCGAGCTGAAGGCGCGGTTCGACGAGGAGGCCAATATCCGCTGGGCGCGGGATCTGGAGCGCGCCCATGCGCAGGTGGTCTTCGGCTTCATCGAGCTGAAGACCCATGCCAAGCTCTCCATGGTGGTGCGCCGCGAGGGCGGCCAGCTCGTCACCTATTGCCATATCGGCACCGGCAATTACCATCCGATCACCGCGCGGATCTACACGGACCTGTCCTATTTCACCGCCGATCCGGTGATCGCGCGCGACGTGGCGCGGATCTTCAACTTCATCACCGGCTATGCGGAGCCCGCCGAGCTGGAGCGCATGGCGGTCTCGCCCTACACGTTGAAAAAGCGGCTCATCCAGCATATCGCGGAGGAGATCGAGCATGCCCGGGCCGGGCGCCCGGCGGCGGTCTGGCTGAAATGCAATGCGCTCGTCGATCACGAGATCATCGATGCGCTCTACGAGGCGAGCGGCGCGGGGGTGCAGATCGATCTGGTCATCCGGGGCATCTGCTGCCTGCGGCCCGGCATTCCCGGCCTCTCGGAGAATATCCGGGTCAAGTCGATCGTCGGGCGCTTCCTCGAACACAGCCGGATCTATGCGTTCGGCAATGGCGAGGGGCTGCCGGGGCCGAAGGCGCATGTCTACATCTCCTCCGCCGATCTGATGCAGCGCAATCTCGACCGGCGGGTGGAATCCCTCCTGCCGATCCATAATCCCACGGTGCATCAGCAGGTGCTGGAGCAGATCATGCTGGCCAACCTGCTCGACAATCAACAGAGCTGGCGCCTGCTCTCATCCGGCGCCGGGGAGCGGATCACGCCCGAGCCGGGCGAGGAGCCTTTCAACGCCCACAAGTTCTTCATGACCAATCCCAGCCTGTCGGGCCGGGGCAAATCCCTGAAAACCTCCAGCCCGAGGTCACTGCTCAGACGTGGACAACGCAACTGAAAAATTCCTGATGCGCGACGATGCCCCCGGCCGGCTCAAGGTCGGGCGTCCGGTCGCGATCATCGATATCGGCTCGAACTCGGTACGCCTCGTGGTATACGAGGGGCTGACGCGCGCGCCGACGCCGATCTACAACGAAAAGGTCCTGTGCGGGCTCGGGCGCAATGTCGCCTCGACCGGTCGGCTCGACGAGGAGGCCGTGGGGCGGGCGCTGCGGGCGCTGGCGCGGTTTCGGGCCCTATGCGCCACGATCAAGGTCGGCAAGGTGCATGTGCTCGCGACCGCCGCTGCACGCGATGCGCAGAACGGCCCGGATTTTCTCGCCGAGGCCGAGGGCATTCTCGGCCAGGAGATCGAATTGCTCTCCGGCATTCGTGAGGCGGAACTCTCGGCGCTCGGCGTGATCTCCGGCTTTTACGAGCCGGACGGAATCGTGGGCGATCTCGGCGGCGGGTCGCTCGAACTCATCGACATCAAGGGCGCGCACGCGACCCCCGGTGTCAGCCTCAAGATCGGCGGGCTGGCTCTGCAGGACATGTCCGGCGGCTCGCTCAAGAAGGCGCGCAAGCTGGCACAGACGGCCCTGCAGCGCGCCGCGCCGCTCTCGGCCCTGAACGGGCGCCCGTTCTACGCCGTCGGCGGGACCTGGCGCGCGCTCGCCCAGGCGCATATGGCGCTGCGCGATTATCCGCTGCGGGTGATGCATGATTACCGCATCGCCCCCGATGACGCGCTCGCCTTCCTCTCCGAATTGCAGGAGAGCGACGACGATGCGCTGAAGGCGATCGAGGGCGTCTCCTCGGCGCGGCGTCCGCTGATGAAGTTCGGTGCGGTGATCCTCGAAGAGATCATCCGCGCCGGGCACCCTTCGGCCATCGTCGCTTCGGCGCTGGGCGTGCGCGAAGGTGTGCTCCATGAGCGGCTCGACGATGAGTTGAAGGGCGTCGATCCGCTGATCACGGCGGCGGCGGATTTCAACCTCCTGCGCGCCCGCTCGCCCGGCCATTGCGTCGAGCTGATTTCCTGGACGGACCATCTGTTCGAGACGCTGAAACTGGCCGAGACGCCCGCAGAACAGCGCCTGCGCC
>PXAW01000230.1 GCA_003567055.1 Hyphomicrobiales bacterium | reverse complement strand
CGGCGGTGCTCGTCTCGCTCGCCCGCGCACGCGGCATCGAAATGCCCATCGCCGAGGCCGTCGCCGCCCTCACCGATGGCCGCCTCACCATCGAGACCGCCATGGACGCCCTGATGACCCGCCCGCTGCGGGCGGAGAGCTGACCGGTTCGTTCCGGGCTCCCCGCACATGCAGCGCGCTATCCCTCCGCCCAGGAGAGGGAGACCGGGCGAAACCGTCGTGCATGGCCGGGCGTCACCTCGGCGAAGGGCAGACGGACCGGCGCGTGCCTGTAGCAAGGCGCGACACGGTTTGGGCTTCACGATTGCGCCTTCAGCACCTCCGCGAACAACATTGCGGGATCAATCTCCATGGCATGGGCGATGGCGATGAACTCGGTGAGATCGAGACGGCGCTCGCAGCCCTCGATCTTGGCGATCCATGATTGGGGCTTGCCCAGCCTGTCCGCGACACGCTGCTGCGTCAGACCTGCGCGTTGTCGCGCCTTCACGATCACGGTGATCGCGTCGCGATAGGCAGGTGATTGCAGGGATGTCGCCATTGGGATTGTCGGTATCGGCCCGCTTTGCAGCTCACAGCCTCTTGACTAATCCCAATTTCGGATTATCCCATTATGGGATATTTCAGATCCGGTTGCGGCAGAAACCGAACGCGCCGGTAGAGCGCCACCTCCTATGGGGACGCTCTGGAGAGGTTCATGGCCATGCGAAACCGAGCTCCGGATTATCAGCGCATTCGGCGGCTGATCAGCAAAATCGCATTCCGGCGTGTGTTGTGGAAGCTGAGATGATGGGGGAGGTTTCGGCTTTTCAGGCGTTTCTCGCCACGTATCAATCACTGGCGGACTGGATCAAGGCGCTTTGGCTGATCGTGCCACCGGCCTTCGTATTCGCCATGACGGCGCTGCTCTTGCGGGCGAAACGGTCCATTCCCGCGCCGGAGCCTGATGGCGAGCTCGTCTATACCGTATACCGCGACGCAAGCGGGCGGTACCGTGTGCTGCGCCACGCTTCGCCCGACGCCCCCGACGACATGCCGGCCTTGCTTGCGCTGGACCACGACCAGCCCGGCCTGATCCCGCCGGCGCGACGCGGCTGAGCGCCGCATGACCGGTAGAGCCGAGGCTCACCGCAGGCGTTTTGCGCCTCGTGCATCATTTTTTCCCCCAGCCGGTATCCACCCGGCGGAAGGATGCATTAAAACCGGGTCAGTCACTCTTACCGGGAAGTCCAGGTTCCATGTCCGGCAAAAGCTCCGCCATCGGGAAAGGCGATCGCCTGATCCTCGTCGATGGCTCGTCCTTCGTGTTTCGCGCCTTCTTCCAGTCGATGAACCAGGATGCGAAATACAATTATCGCTCCGACGGGCTGCCGACGGGGGCGCTGCGGATGTTCTGCGTCAAGCTCTGGCAGTTCATCCGCGAGGGCGCGGCGGGGGTGAAGCCGACCCATCTCGCCATCGTGCTCGACAAGTCGGAGGGCTCGTTTCGCCGGGAGATCTACCCGGAATACAAGGGCCATCGCCCGGATGCGCCGGAGGATCTCAAACGCCAGATGCCGCTGATGCGCGATGCCGTGCGCGCCTTCGGGCTGATCCCCGTCGAACTGGAACGCTACGAGGCCGATGATCTGATCGCGGCCTATGCCCGCGAGGCGGCAGCGGCCGGGGCGGAGGTCGTCATCGTCTCTGCCGACAAGGATCTGATGCAGCTGGTCGGCCCCAATGTCCGCTTCTTCGATTTCGAATCGGGCATCAAGGGCAAGGCCGGATACCGGGCCGAGCGCAATCTCGATGTCGAGGGCGTGATCGAGCGCTGGGGCGTGCCGCCGGAGAAGATCGCGGATGTGCTCGCACTCACCGGCGACACTTCCGACAACGTGCCCGGCGTGCCGGGGATCGGGCCGAAGACGGCGGTGCAGCTGCTTGAGCAGTTCGGCGATCTCGAAACGCTGCTGGAGCGCGCAGGCGAGATCAAGCAGCCCAAGCGCCGCGAGACCCTGATCGAGAATGCCGACAAGGCGCGGCTTTCCAAGAAACTCGTCCTGCTCGACGAGAAGGCCCCGGTGCCGGTGCCGCTCGACGACCTCACCCTCGCCGAGATCGACGCGCAGAAGCTGATCGCCTTTTTCAAGGCGATGGAATTCACCACCATCACCAAACGCGTCGCCACCGAATACGATATCGATCTCAACGCAGTCGAGGCCGATCCTGATCTCGCGCGGGGTGCGGATGCGGCGGGGAATGATTCGGGCGAACCGGGCGAAGCGGGCGTCGCCGAGGGTGATCCCCAGGCGAGCCCCGAGCGCCTCGTCAGGCAGCGCCGCGAGGAAGCGCAGGGGCTGAAGATCGATCGCGAGGCCTACGCATGCCTGCGCGACCGCGACGCCCTCGACACATGGATCGCCGATGCCCGCAAAGCGGGGATCGTCGCGCTCGATACCGAGACGGATTCGCTGAGCGCGAATGCCGCCGAGCTCGTCGGCATCTCGCTCGGGCTCCCCGACGGGCGGGCCTGCTATATCCCGCTGCAACATCGCGGCGGCACGGATCTCTTTGACGAGACCGGGCTGGTCAAGGGGCAGATCCCCCTCGATGAGGCGCTCGCCGCGCTGAAAGCGCTCCTGGAAGAGCCCGGCACGCTCAAGATCGGGCATAATTTCAAATATGACTGGCTGGTGCTCGCCCGTTACGGCATCGAGACGGCGCCTGTCGACGATACCATGCTGATTTCCTACGTGCTCGATGCCGGGCGCGGCGGGCACGGCATGGATGATCTCGCCGAACGGCATCTGGGGCACACCACCATCAAGTTCGCGGAGGTGGCCGGGAGCGGCAAGAAAGCCGTCAGCTTCGACCGCGTCGCCATCGACGAGGCCACCGCTTACGCGGCGGAGGATGCCGATGTCACCATGCGGCTGTGGCGCGTGCTCAAGCCACGCCTCGCCGCAGAGGCGAAGGTGAGCGTCTACGAGACGCTGGAGCGCCCCCTCGTGCCGGTGATTGCGCGCATGGAGCGGCGCGGCATCAAGGTCGATCGCCAGATCCTGAGCCGGCTGTCTTCCGATTTCGCCCAGACGCTCGCGCGCCTCGAGGAGGAGATCCAGGAGGATGCGGGCGAGCGCTTTTCGGTTTCGAGCCCGCGCCAGATCGGCGAAATTCTCTTCGGCAAGATGGGGCTGCCCGGCGGCAAGAAGACCCCCTCCGGCCAATGGGCGACGCCGGCTTCGGCGCTGGAGGAGCTCGCCGAACAGGGGCATCCCTTGCCGGCAAAGATTCTGGAATGGCGCCAGCAGGCCAAGCTCAAATCCACCTATAGCGACGCGCTGCCCCATTACATGGACGAGAAGGGCCGGGTGCATACCTCCTTCTCGCTCGCGGCCACCACGACCGGGCGGCTGTCATCATCGGAGCCCAATCTCCAGAACATCCCGGTGCGCACCCCGGCGGGCCGCAAGATCCGCGCGGCTTTCGTGCCCGAGAAGGGGATGAAGCTGATCTCTGCCGATTACAGCCAGATCGAACTGCGCATTCTCGCCCATATCGCCGAGATCCCGCAGCTGCGCAAAGCCTTCGCCGACGGCATCGACATTCACGCCGCCACCGCCTCGGAAATGTTCGACATCCCGCTTGCCGAGATGACCGGCGAATATCGCCGGCGCGCCAAGACCATCAATTTCGGCATCATCTACGGCATCTCGGCCTTCGGCCTCGCCAACCGGCTCGGGATCGGGCGCGAGGAGGCGGGGGCCTATATCAAGCAGTATTTCGAGCGTTTTCCCGGCATCAGGGATTACATGGAGGAGACCAAGAGCTTCTGCCGCGAGCACGGTTATGTCTCGACGATCTTCGGGCGCGCCTGCCATTACCCCGCCATCCGCGCCGGCAATGCCAATGAGCGCATGGCGGTGGAGCGCCAGGCGATCAACGCCCCGATCCAGGGCTCGGCCGCCGACATCATCCGCCGCGCCATGATCCGCATGGAAGACGCGCTCTCACGCTCCAAGCTGCATGCGCAGATGCTGTTGCAGGTGCATGACGAACTGATCTTCGAGGTGCCGGAGGACGAGGTCGATCAGACCATCCCGCTGATCACGAAGATCATGCGCGAAGCCCCCGCCCCGGCGCTGACCCTGAGAGTGCCCCTCGAAGTCGAGGCCCGCGCGGCGGATAACTGGGACGAGGCGCATTGAGGCGTATCTGTGCCCAAAGAAAAGCCGGGGCGCGCGTGCGGCCCCGGCTTTGATTTCAGCGCATAAAGCCCGAATCAGCGCACGGCGCGCAGTTGCGGCTTCTGGCGGCGCGGTGCCGGACGGGCGGCGCCGGCATCGCTTTCATGCGCCTCGATGAAATCGCAGATGCGCGGGGCGATCTCGCGGCGGAAGCGACCGCCGTTGAAGACGCCGTAATGGCCGACGCGCTCCTGCAGGTGGTAGGTCTTTTTCGAATCGGGGAGGTTGGGCGTCAGTTCCAGCGCCGCCTTGGTCTGGCCGATGCCGGAAATATCGTCATTCTCGCCCTCGATCGCCATGATGGCGCAATGGCGGATGGCGCCAAGATCGACCTTCTCGTCGCGGTGCATCATCTCGCCCTTGGGCAGGGCATGCTGCACGAACACGGTTTCGACCGTCTGCAGATAGAACTCGGCGGTGAGATCCATCACGGCGAGATATTCGTCATAGAAATCCCGGTGCTTTTCCGCGGAATCGCCGTCATTCTCGACGAGATGGTTGAACATGTCCCAATGCGCCGAGATATGGCGGTCGAGATTCATCGCCATGAAGCCCGAGAGCTGGAAGAAGCCGGGATAGACGTCGCGCCACAGGCCGGGATTGGGCGGCGGCACCTTGACGATGCAGTTGCGGCGGAACCACTCGGTGCCGCGCTCCTGCGCGCCCTTGTTGACGGCGGTGGGCGATTTGCGGGTATCGATCGGGCCGCCCATCAGGATCATCGAGGAGGGCACTGATTCGTCGTCCATCGCCTCCATCCGGGCGATCGCGGCGAGGACCGGGACCGCAGGCTGGCACACGGCCATGACATGAACGTCCGGGCCGATCAGGCGGCAGATGTCGATGACATAATCGATATAGTCGTCGAGATCGAACTTGCCCTCGGTCAGGGGCACCTCGCGGGCATCGACCCAGTCGGTGACGTAAACGTCATGCGTGGGCAGGAAGGTCTCGACCGTGCCGCGCAGCAGCGTGGCATAGTGGCCCGACATCGGTGCGACGATCAGGAGTTTGGGCTGCGGATCGACGCCGCGCGGCAGCATCCGGTCGAAATGAATGAGATTGCAGAAGGGTTTGTGCCAGACGACACGCTCGCGAACCGCGACCTCGCGGCCGTTGATCTCGGTGGTGTCGAGATCGAAAGCCGGTTTTCCATAGCGGCGCGTGGTGCGTTCGAACAGCTCACAACCCGCCGCCATCGCCTTGCCATAGGCAGTGTAGCTCATGGGATTGGCGGGGTTCTTGAAGAACAGGCGGGTCGCGTCGTTTGCCGCACGGGCGGGGGAGAGCAGGATGTGCCCGGCCTCGTAGTAGAAATACGCGAGATCCATGAATCATAACCTCCAGCGGCTTCGCCGGGATGCTCCGACACCGCATTGTTGCAGCACAACATACAGGAATTAAGCTTTTCGTTCCACAGGGCAATTGCGTGGTTCATGCGCAAATGGTCGAAGACGGGTTTGGGGGGCGTCGCCGACAGGGTGGCGCGGGGATCGGTATCCGAGACGGACTCTCCAATTTGGAATGTTTCT
>PXAW01000080.1 GCA_003567055.1 Hyphomicrobiales bacterium | reverse complement strand
GTGCGCAATTGCGCCACCTGGTCGCGCATCAGCGCGATCAGCGGCGAGACCACCACGGTGAGCCCTTCACGCACCAGGGCGGGAAGCTGATAGCACATGGATTTGCCCGCACCGGTGGGCATCACCGCGAGTACGTCGTGACCCGCCAGCACGGCTGCGATGACCTCGTCCTGTCCGGGGCGGAAATCCGGATAGCCGAAGGTCTCGCGCATGGCCGCGCGGGCCGTGTCGAGTGGGTTCGACGAATCAAATGCGAGCGCCGTCATGGCGACTGGATAGAGTGTTTCGCCCGCCGATGAAATCACCGGCGGGCGGGAGACCGGGATTTTCCGTGGAAGACCATTTTCCGTGGAAGAAAGCCCGGCCTTCGATCGGCATCGTCAATCGATCGCCACGACGCATTTGCCGCGATTGCGCCCGGCGAGCAGCCCGATCAGCGCCTGTGGTGCGTTTTCCAGCCCGGTGACGACATCTTCCAGCCCGACGATCTCGCCCTTGCCGACGAGCGGGGCGACTTCGCCCAGAAAATCGGGATAGCGCGCGATCTGATCGGAAACGATGAAGCCGCGCAGGAAGAGCCGCTGCACCAGCACCGCGCGCATGACCCGCGCGAGCGGGCTGGCATCCGCAGGTGACGCGCTTTCATTGTAATGGGCGATCAGCCCGCAGACGGGGATGCGGGCGAAATCGTTGAGGAGCGGCAGCACGGCCTCGAACACGGCGCCGCCGACATTCTCGAAATAGACGTCGATCCCGTCCGGACAGGCATCGGCGAGGCGCTCGGCGAAATCGGGATCACGATGGTCGATCGCCGCATCGAAACCGAAGGTCTCGCGCGCGAGCGCGCATTTCTCCGCCCCGCCGGCAATGGCGATCGTGCGCGCGCCGGCGCGTCGGGCGAGCTGCCCGGCCATGGAGCCGACCGGTCCCGTCGCCGCACCGACGACGAAGGTCTCGCCCGCCTTCACGCCGCCCACCAGATCGAGCCCGATCCAGGCGGTGAAACCGGGCATGCCCATCATGCCGAGCCAGGCCGGCGCGCGGATCCGGCCGGGATCGATGCGCCGGACCATCTTCGCCGGCAGGAGCGCGTAATCCTGCCAGCCGCCGGAACCGATGACGCTGTCGCCGGGTTTGAAATCGGCGCTGCCGGAGGCCACCACTTCGCCGATGGTCTGGCCGCCCAGGGTTTCGCCGAGCTCATAGGGCGGCACGTAGGATTTTTCGTCATTCATGCGCAGGCGCATATAGGGATCGAGCGAGAGATGGCGGTTGCGCACGAGCACCATGTCGGGGGGTGCGGACGCGTCGATCTCGTGCGTTTCGAGCCGGAAATCATCCGGTGCGGGCTCCCCCTGCGGGCGGGCGGCGAGGACCCAGCGGCGGTTTGTCGGCATGCGGATATCTCCCTTCGGGCCTTGCGGGCGATGCTTTTGGCACCGCCCGATTTCGCGTGATACGCAGGTATTCTCTGGTCAGGATAGTTCATTTCACGCCGGGTTTCGCCCGCAGAGCGAATAAATTCCGGAGCCCGACAATTGACGCAGGCGCGGCCTCGCCATATGCAACCGTGGCATTCCCGACATCTTGCGCGAGATTGAGAAGACCCCGATGACGAATTCCCCCGATCCGCAACCGCCCGAAAACGGCTCACGCCCCGAAGAGGTGATACGCACCCTCGATCTGGCCCGGATCGCCCTGTTCGCAGCGATCATCGCGGTGCTCGGCCTCGTCCCGGCGATCCCGATCCCGTTCCTGCCCGTGCCGATCACGGCGCAGACGCTGGGCGTGATGCTCGCCGGCGCGGTGCTGGGCAGCTGGCGCGGCATGCTCGCCGTCCTCGTCTTCCTCGCCCTCGTCACCATGGGCATGCCGCTTCTGCCGGGCGGACGCGGCGGGCTCTCCGTCTTCATGGGGCCGACGGCCGGCTTCCTCCTCACCTGGCCGGTCGGCGCCTTCGTGATCGGCTGGCTGATGGAGCGTTTCGGGCGCGAAGGGGCCTTCGTCCCGGCATTCCTTGCGAGCATCGCCGGCGGTATCGTGGTGATCTATGCGGGCGGCATCGCCTGGCTCGCCATCGTCTACGAGACGCCGTTCTGGGCAGCGGCGACCGGCGCGCTGGCCTTCGTGCCGGGCGATCTGATCAAGGCCGTGGCAGCGGCCTCTGTTGCCAGCAGCGTGCACCGGGTCTATCCGGCTCTGGGACGCGCCGGCGGCTGATTGGGCGCGCCGGCTGCGCGCGATACGGGAGACGAGGCGATGAAGATCCTGCTGATCGGTTCCGGTGGTCGTGAGCACGCACTCGCCCACGGCCTCGCCGCCAGCCCGCTCTGTGAGAGGCTCTTCATCGCCCCCGGCAATCCCGGAACGGCCGCGCTCGGCGAGAACCGCGATCTGCCGGTTTCCGATCACGCGGCGATGCGCGCCTTCTGCGATGCGCAGGCGATCGATCTCGTCGTGATCGGCCCGGAAGCCCCGCTGGTCGACGGGCTCGTCGACAGCCTGACCGATGCCGGCATCGCCTGTTTCGGCCCGCGCCGCGCAGCCGCGCAGCTCGAGGGCTCGAAGGCCTTCACCAAGGAGATCTGCGCGGCCTACGCCATCCCCACCGCCGCCTATGCCCGTTGCGATGATCGCGAGAGCGCCATGGCGGAGATCCGCCGGCGCGGCGCGCCGATCGTGATCAAGGCCGACGGGCTTGCCGCCGGCAAGGGCGTCGTCGTGGCGATGACCATGGCGGAGGCGGAGGAAGCGGTGGATTTCATGTTCGCCGGCGGGCTTGGCGAAGCGGGCGCGAGCGTCGTCATCGAGGATTATCTGGAGGGCGAGGAGGCGAGCTTCTTCGCCATCTGCGACGGCAGGACGGCCCTGCCACTGGCTTCCGCTCAGGATCACAAGCGCGCCTTTGACGGCGATACCGGCCCCAATACCGGCGGCATGGGCGCTTATTCTCCGGCACCGGTGATGACCCCGGCGCGCGAGGCGCAGGTCATGCGCGAGATCATCGAGCCGACCCTGCGCGCCATGACTGATCGCGGCACGCCGTTCACCGGCATTCTCTATGCCGGGCTGATGATCACGGCATCCGGCCCGCAGCTGATCGAATACAATGTCCGCTTCGGCGATCCCGAGACGCAGGTGCTGATCCCGCGCCTCGAAAGCGATCTCGCCACGCTCTTCATGGCCGCCGCCCACGGCAAGCTCGCCGCGCTGCCGCCTTTGCGCTGGTGCGAGGAAACCGCGCTGACCGTGGTGCTGGCCACGCGCGGCTATCCCGGCAAGGTGGAAAACGGCAGCGTCATTCGCGGCGTCGAAGCGGCGGGCGCTTTGCCCGATACCCTCGTCTTCCATGCCGGCACGCGTCACAGTTCAGGCGCGCTTACCGCCCATGGCGGGCGTGTGCTCGCGGTGACGGCGCTCGGCGCGGATGTGGCGCAGGCGCGCGAACGGGCCTATCGCGGCGTCGCGGCGATCGACTGGCCGGAGGGCTTCTGCCGCTCCGATATCGGCTGGCGGGCCCTCTCGCGCGACAGCGGCGAGGCATGAACCGGGGCGCCTGACTGGCACCCGGATCGGATTTCCCCAGATTTCTGCAAGACGGGCAGCAGCGGGCTGCATGCGCGCGGATCGATTCGCAGGATTCCGTTTCCGACTCCAGGCCCGTGCATGCCCCGGCGAAACAGGCATTTGGCGGGCATTCCGGCGCGATTTCGCCGCGACGGGCCCTCCAGCGATATCACTATTGGCGCCCCGAATGCTGTCGATAGGCGATTCGCGGCCCCGGAAAGCACTTTGATCGACGGGAGTCGCGCGGGATATAGTCGAGATGAAGGTGATTCGCGCCTGCGGCGGCATCCGCCGGGGGATTGAGTGACCTTCACGCGACGGCTGCGCGCATCGGTGATGCGTTTTGCCCGTTTCGTCCGCCCGCACGCGTTTCGACGGATGACCATGACCCCGCTGCTGCTTCACGAAGACCGTGCCGAACACCCGCTCGACGAGGTCGAACGCCTTGCTGCGAACGAGCACTGGATCTTCGAGCGTTTCGATGCCGACGAGATGTGCGTCTCGGTCTCCGGGCAATGGGCCGATTACCAGATCGCCTTCACCTGGATCCCGGAAGTCGAGGCGCTGCATATCGCCTGCGCCTTCGATCTCAAGGTTCAGGAGCGCCGCCGCACGGAGCTTCTGCATCTCGTCTCGATGATCAACGAGCAGCTCTGGGTCGGGCATTTCGATCTCTGGGGGGCCGAGCAGGTGGCGATGTATCGCCATGCGCTGCTCCTGACCGGCGGCACCATGCCCGCCCGGGCGCAATGCGAAATGCTGATGAAATCGGCGATTGATGCCTGCGAACGGCACTATCAGGCCTTCCAATTTGTACTCTGGGCGGGAAAATCCGCGCGCGAGGCACTGGACAGCGTGCTCTTCGAGACCGAAGGTGAAGCCTGATAACGGGTTTCGGCGCGCATCCGCCCTCAAGACGGATCGCTGCGCCCACAAGGGGAGCAAAACGCCATGACTGTCGCGATGATCGGTGAAGCTCAGAATCTGCCTGCTTCGCTCTTGCTGGTGGGCGGCGGCAAGATGGGTGCTGCCATGCTCGAAGGCTGGCTCAAGGTCGGCCTTCCCGGCTCCGCCGCCACCGTGATCGACCCCCATCCCGGCCCCGACCTGCAGCAGCTCTGCGCAGCCAAGGGGGTCGCGCTCAATCCTGCCAGCGATACGATCGCGCCGCCGGAGGCGCTGGTTCTCGCGATCAAGCCACAGGTGCTCGGTGAAGTCGGCCCGCAGGTCGCGCCACTGGTCGATTCCCGCACGACGCTGATCTCGGTTCTGGCCGGCAAGACCATCGCCAATCTCGAAGCGGCGATTCCCGGCTGCGGCGGCATCGTGCGCTCGATCCCCAATCTGCCGGCGGCCATCGCCCAGGGCGCCACCGGCGCCTGCACCTCGCCGGGCCTCGCGGAAGAGCGCCGCGCCATGGCGGATGCGCTGCTAAACGCGATCGGCGTCGTCGCCTGGGTCGAGGACGAGGGTCTGATCGATGCCTGTACGGCAGTGTCGGGCTCCGGCCCGGCCTATGTCTTCCTGCTGGCCGAGGAACTCGCGCGCGCCGGCGTCGATGCCGGGCTTCCGGAAGAACTCGCCGAGAGGCTCGCGCGCGCCACGGTCGCAGGAGCCGGCGCCATGCTCGCGCAAAGCCCGCTGCCCTCGGGGACCCTGCGCGAGAACGTCACCTCGAAGGGCGGCACCACCGCCGCTGCGCTCGAAGTGCTGATGGCGGAAAACGGGTTCCGGCCGCTGCTGCGCGATGCCGTGGCGGCCGCCAAAAGCCGCGCCGGCGCGCTTTCGGGCTGATCGGCATATCTGCCACCCGCCCGCGTTTTGTGCGCGATCCCCTACACAGAGGACGAAGCTGCGTTATCATAGAGCTTCCAGGCAGCGCAGCGTGACGGGAGAACGGCATGGCCACCAGCAAGAAGAAACCGGGACGCGACGAGATCGTCGAGGCGACCATGGCGCTCGCTGCGGAGCGCCCCTGGGACGATATCGAACTCGGCGATATCGCCGAAGCGGCGGGCATTACGCTTGCGGATTTGCGCGATTTCTTCCCCTCGAAGGGCGCCGTGCTCGGCGGTTTCGCCCGCAAGATCGACATGGCGGTGCTCGCCGGCAATTCCGATGATCTGATCGGGGAACCTGCCCGCGAAAGGCTGTTCGACGTCTATATGCGCTATCTCGATGCGCTGGCGCCCTACAAACCCGCCCTGCGGCGCATCGCCG
>PXAW01000081.1 GCA_003567055.1 Hyphomicrobiales bacterium | reverse complement strand
GGGACGCATGCCCAGTACACGCCGACCGGCGAAATGGTCGTCGCGGCCTTCCTCTCGGCCGAGCGCAGCCCGTTCTATCCGGACACGCCGACCCTGATGGAACTCGGCTATGACTATTCCATCGAGGATTACCGCTCCATCGTGGTGCCCGCCGGCATTCCCGACGAGGCCAGAGAGCGCCTGATCGCCGCAGCCGAGTTCGCCTCCACCAACGAGGAGTTCCGCGCCATCACCGAGGACAACACCTTCTTCCCCGTGGTCTTCATGGGCCAGGACGAAATGGAAGAAAACGTCCGCCGCATTCGCGCGGCGACGGAAGAGGTGATGGGTAACTGATCCGCGCCATCAACGGAAAACGAGGACAGCCCCCGGAACGATTCGGGGGCTGTTTTTGTTGGGGGCGAGTGTGAGCGGATGAGGCCGATTTCGCTGCGAGACGTCGCAGCCGGGCGCAGGGCCATCACATCATCGCGGATACCGCGTCCGGTACATCCGTACCGGCGCCCGAGCGACGCATCGATGCGCCCACGGCGGAAAATGCTGCTGTGATTTCAAGGGCTTCAAGATGGTGGGCGCGGCTGGGATTGAACCAGCGACCCCTACGATGTCAACGTAGTGCTCTCCCGCTGAGCTACGCGCCCATCTTGCTCCGGCGTTGCGGCGCCGTCGGTGCAGCGCTGCCGTGGGAGCGCGTATAGCGAACCCGCTTCGGCGGCGCAAGCGGCTTGATCAGGAAATCTTCACGCGGCGAGGAGTTTTTCCACTTCGCCGACGAGATCCTTCAGATGGAAGGGCTTCGACAGCACCTTGGCATCCTTGGGCGTCTCCGAATCGGCATTGAGCGCCACCGCCGCAAAGCCCGTGATGAACATCACCTTGATATCCGGATCGAGCTCCGTCGCCCGGCGAGCGAGCTCGATTCCGTCCATCTCGGGCATCACGATATCGGTGAGCAGCAGCTCGAACGGCTCCTCGCGCAGCCGGTTATAGGCCGAGAGCCCGTTATCGAACGAGGCCACGTCGTAGCCCGCATTCTGAAGCGCCTTCACGAGGAAGCGGCGCATGTCGTTGTCGTCTTCGGCGAGTAGAATTTTCATGGTGTCCCGCATTGCCGTCCCGGCTTACCTTCCATCTTTTCCATAAGGCCCTGCCCCGGTAAACATCGCGTGAAAGCAAATGTCGCGGCAGCAGGAAAACGGCGCTCAGACGCGCATGCGCAGATGCACACGGCCCAGGCGCGATGACACAATGGCGCGATGGCACAATCGCGACCGATATCGCAGAGATACGCTCTTGCCATCGGCGCTCTCGCGCGAAACATTAGCAGTGTTCTGCGACAGAGCAAATGCCGGGCTGTGTGAGCAGATGCCGGCGTGACGAGACGGGCGAAGGGCTTCGCGCATTGAAGAACGCGACTGACATGACGGATAACGAGGCGGGTGGCCCGGCCGGCGCGAGCAGCGGACCCGCCGCCCTGTTCGATCCGCCCTTCGAGATCGCCATGCCCGATCGGGTGAATGGCGGCTTCGTTTTCGATTCGCCCCATTCCGGCGCATTCTATCCGCAGGCCTTCCTCGAAGGCGGGCGCCTGAGCGCGCATACGATCCGCCGCTCGGAAGATGCCTATGTCGACAGGCTGGTCGCGCCGATGGTCGCCCATGGCGCGCCCCTGATGCGTGCGCTTTTTCCGCGCGCCTATCTCGATCTCAACCGCGAGCCCTACGAGCTCGATCCGCGCATGTTCGAGGGTCGCCTGCCCGCTTTCGCCAATACCCGCTCGATCCGCGTCGCCGGCGGGCTCGGCACGATCCCGCGCATCGTCGCGGACGGGCACGAGATCTATGCCGGGCGCATCCCCGTGCGCGAGGGGCTGGCGCGGATCGATACGCTCTACAAACCCTATCACCGCGCCCTGCGGCGGCTGATCACCAGGACGCAGAACCATTTCGGCTATGCCTGCCTGATCGATTGCCATTCGATGCCCTCGACCAGCCTCTCCGCCGAATCCCTCGGCCAGGTCGATATCGTTCTGGGTGACCGCTACGGATCGAGCTGCAGCAATGTGCTGACGGATCTGGTCGAGGTCGCCTTGCGCGCGCGCGGTTTCGGCGTGATGCGCAACAAGCCCTATGCAGGCGGCTTCATCACCGAGCATTACGGCGAGCCCTCCGGCCACCGGCACGCGCTGCAGATCGAGATCAACCGCGCGCTCTACATGCACGAGGCGACGCTCACCCCCCATGCCTGGTTCGACGAGATCGGGCGCGCGCTCTGCGCCGCGCTCGCCGAAGTGCTCGCGGCAGGCGAGGTCTTCGCCGCACGCCCCTGCGAGCCGCCGGCCATCGCGGCGGAGTGATCCGCCCCCATGCCGCAACAAAAAGCGGGACCAGCTCTCGCCGGTCCCGTCGGAGGTGGTGCGGCATCCGCTCTGATCGGCTGCGGATGCCACACGAGGGTCCGCCTCGAAATGTCAGATTAGAGCTTCAATCCGTCAGGTGGATACCGGCTGACGGAAAAAATGATGCGTCGAACAATGACTTAGAGCGCCCGTCCTGATTCCGTCAGGTCGGAACGCTCTAAGGGATCACTTCTGCTTGACGATGATCGGCGTCAGAAGGTCGCCCCAGTAGCCGTCCTGGTGGTGATGGCGCGAGGCGCGCTGCAATTCGATGGAGAGGCCGGAATTCACCGCTTCCGCGACGGCGGCATTGAGGCGGTGGAGCTGGTTGGCGAGCATGCGGATCGCCGCCTGCTGCTGCTCGTCCATGGTGCTGGCCAGGTCTTCGGCGCGTTCCTTGACATTGGGCATGATCGTGTCTCCCTGAAGAATGTTGCGGATGGCGGGCGGGGCTCATCCCCCGCCCGACCGGAATGCTCACTCGGCTGCGTGCAGCTTCGGCTCGTCCTTCGCGAACTGGGCCGTTTCGGTGGATTCGCCCATCGCCGTGGTCGAGGAGCGCCCGCCCGTGATCGTCATCGCCACCTGGTCGAAATAGCCGGTGCCGACTTCGCGCTGGTGGCGGGTGGCGGTGAAGCCGTTCGCCTCGGCGGCGAATTCCGCCTGCTGCATCTCGGAATAGGCGCCCATGCCGCGATCGCGGTAACCGCGGGCCAGCTCGAACATCGACAGGTTGAGCGAGTGGAAGCCCGCCAGCGTGACGAACTGGAACTTGTAGCCCATCGCCCCGAGTTCGCGCTGGAACTGCTCGATCGTGTCCGGATCGAGATTCTTGCGCCAGTTGAACGACGGCGAGCAGTTATAGGCGAGCAGCTTGCCGGGATATTTCGCATGGATCGCCTCGGCGAAGCGGCGCGCCTCGTCGAGATCCGGCCGCGACGTCTCCCACCACAGGATGTCCGCCGTCTCGGCGAAGGCGAGGCCGCGCGCGATGCAGTGATCGACGCCGGTGCCTTCCTTGAGGCGGTAGAACCCCTCCGGCGTGCGGCTGTCGGGCTCGATGAAGGGGCGGTCGCGCTCATCGACATCGGAGGTGATCAGCCGGGCCGATTCCGCATCGGTGCGGCACATGACCATGGTGGGCACGCCCATCACGTCGGCGGCGAGGCGCGCGGCGTTCAGATTGCGCTCATGCGCGGCGGTGGGGATGAGGACCTTGCCGCCCAGGTGGCCGCACTTCTTCTCCGAGGCGAGCTGATCCTCGAAATGCACGCCCGCAGCGCCGGCCTCGATGAAGGCCTTCATGATCTCGTAGGCGTTGAGCGGCCCGCCGAAACCGGCCTCGGCATCGGCCACGATCGGGGCGAACCAGTCGCGCTGGGCACCGCCCTCCGCGTGCTCGATCTCGTCGGCGCGCTTGAGGGTGCGGTTGATGCGCCGGCACAGTTCCGGGGCGCCGTTCGCCGGGTAGAGCGACTGGTCCGGATACATCTGCGAGGCGGTGTTGGAATCGGCGGCGACCTGCCAGCCGGAGAGGTAGATCGCCTTGAGCCCGGCGCGCACCTGCTGCATGGCCTGGTTGCCGGTCATCGCGCCCAGCGTGTTGATGAAGGGCTCGTCATGCAACAGCTCCCACAGCTTCACCGCGCCACGCTCGGCGAGCGTGTGGGCGATGGGGAAGGAGCCGCGCAGCCGCAACACATCCTCCGGCGTATAGGGCCGGCGAATACCGTCAAAGCGGCCTTCCGGCGCGGCGGGAACGAGGTCCTGGAAGGTCGGCTTGCTCATCTGTATCTCCTCGACATTCTCGACATGATTTTTACAACTTTGGTCGTAGCGATCTGATTTCGTCTCGATTGACCGCTGGAACCTGTCCCAATTGATGCTATGTTGCGCTGCGATGGGCAAGACGGACAATTTTTGGAAAAAGTCGCGGTGTCGAAATACGACTGCTGTCGATCTGTAAAATTGTCAAAAATTGTAAAAGGCAAAGTTGATGAGCGACGATGCAGCACGCAAGATCATGGCCGGGGGGCGCCTGCGCCGCCTGCGCCAGGAACTCGGTCTCTCCCAGACGGGGATGGCGACGGAGCTCGGCATCTCGGTAAGCTATCTCAACCTGATCGAGCGCAACCAGCGCCCGGTGACGGCGCAGGTGCTGATCAGGCTGGCGGAGGTCTATGACATCGACCCGCGCGAATTCGCCCGCGAGGAGGAATTGCGCATCGTCGGCGAGCTGGAGGAGATCTTCGCCGATCCGCTGTTTCGCGATTCCCCCGTCCCGCGCGGCGCCCTGCGCGAGATCGCCGATACGGCCCCGACGCTCGCCACCGCGATCCAGCGGCTCTACGCGGCCTATGGGCAGTTGCGCGAAGGCGGCCCGCTGGCGAACGGGCCCGGCGATGCGGACCGCGCCGAGGGCGCGGCGCCGGAGCAGCCCGTCGAGCGCGTGCGTGATTTCCTGCATGCGGCCAACAACCATTTCCCCGAGCTCGAGGCCGCAGCCGAGCGGGTGGCGCAGGAACTCAGCGAATCCGGCCCGAACCTGTTCTTCGCCCTGTCGGAGCGCCTGCGCGAGCGCCATGGCCTGCGCGTGCAGATCCTGCCCGTCGACGTCATGCAGTCGGCCCTGCGCCGCTTCGACCGCCACCGCCGGCGGCTGATGATCTCGGAACTGGTCGAGCCGTCCGGGCGCACCTTCCAGGCCGCCTACCAGCTCGCTTTCGCGGAATGCGCCGAGACCATCGCGCGTATCGCCGATACGCTTGAATCACGCGACGGGGCGGTGCGGCGGCTGGTGCGGATCACGCTGGCGAACTACTTCGCCGCCGCCGTGATGATGCCCTATGCGCCCTTCCTGCAGGCGGCGGAGGCGCTCGCCTATGATGTCGAGGTCTTGTGCGCCCGCTTCGGGGCGAGCTTCGAGCAGGTCGCCCATCGCCTCACAACGCTGGCGCGCCCGAGCGCACGGGGCGTGCCGTTCTTCCTGGTGCGGGTCGATACCGCCGGAAACGTGTCGAAGCGGTTTTCCTCCGGCTCCTTCCCGTTCTCGCGCTTCGGCGGCACCTGCCCGCGCTGGAACCTGCATCACACCTTCCGCGCACCGGGGCGCGTCCTGTGCGACGTGGTCGAACTCCCCGACGGCGCGCGCTGGTTCTCGCTGGCGCGAACCGTGCGGCGCAATGCGCAGGCCTGGGGCGAGCCCGAGGCGCAATTCACCATCGGGCTGGGTTGCGAGCTGAAATACGCCAACCGGCTGGTCTATGCGAAGGGAATGGACTGGAAGCTGCGCGAGCCGACGCCGATCGGCGTGAATTGCCGGCTCTGCGAGCGGCAGAACTGCGCCCAGCGCGCCGCGCCGCCGATCCTGCGCCGGCTCTCCGTGGACGAGACCACGCGCGG
>PXAW01000056.1 GCA_003567055.1 Hyphomicrobiales bacterium | reverse complement strand
GTTCGCGCCCTCCCCGCCCGCACCGCGCAGCTGCGCCAGCCGCGCCTGCTTGAGACGCACATCGTAGTAATCCGTCATCCCGTCGATCCCGATCACCACCCAACCATCGGCGAGCAGGCGGCGGGCGAGGTGGAAACCGATGAAGCCCGCTACGCCCGTGACGATGGCGGTGCGGGATCGGGCGGGCGCGTTCATGCATTCATCTCCGATCGTTCTGACTGGGCTGCGCCATCGTGCGAGGCACCATAGCGGCGCCCGAGTGCTTCGAGGCCCTGAAGCGTCGTTACCGGCGCCCGCCAGCCGGTGGCGGCGAGGGCCTGCGGGTGGACGACAAGTGCTCCGGACAGGCGCTCGGCCATCTCCGCCTTCCCGGCCAGGGCGAGTCCGGCATTGAGCAGCGAAGGCGGGACGGGAACGAGCCCGGGCCGGCGCCCGAGCCCCGTGCGATAGGCCGTGATGATCTGGGCCAGTGTCACGGGATCGGGATCGGAGACGAGAAAGGCGCGGTTGGGCGGCGTCTCCAGGGTCATCACATGCGCCACCGCGCTCGCGAGCGTCTCCAGCGCCACCAGCGAGCGCTGCGCGCGGAACGCGGCGAAGGGCAGCGGCCAGGATTTGCGCGCAAGCGCGAAGAGCGCGGCGAGATTGCCCTTCACCTGCGGCCCGTAGACGAGCGCCGGACGCAAGGCGGCAAACGGAATACCGGTCTCGGCCAGCGCCTCCTCCGCTTCCAGCTTGGAGCGTCCATAGGGATCGGTGGGATGCGGGGCATCATCATCGGTGACGGGGACATGCGAGACCGGCCCGCTCTGCGCGCGCACCGAGGAAAGGAAGACGAAGCGCTTCACACCCGCATGCCGCGCCGCCTGCGCCAGCGCCCGCGTGGCATCGCGGTTGATCGTCCGGTAATCATCCTCCGGCCGCCCCGACATGGCATGCGCGATGCCGGCGGAATGGATCACGTAATCGACCCCGCGCATGGCTTCGTTGAGGTTGATCGGGCTCGCCAGATCCCCGATCAGCACCTGCTCGCCTGTGGTGAATTCCGGCACGGGGCGACGCAACAGAACCCGCAGGCGATATCCCCGCGCAGTGAGATCCGCCATCAGGTGGCGCCCGACGAAACCCGTGGCGCCGGTGAGCGCGACGAGGGGCTTTTCACTCATTCGGACACCCTCCCCGTTCCCGGTTCAAAGATGCGCATGATCAGCGCCATGCGAGCCGCATGACAGCATGCCTGATAGCAGCGGAATACGGCAAAGCCTAGGGCGAACGGGAGGCGGCCGGCTGCGCTTCGACCGGCGAAGACCGATCGGAGCCCGTCATGTCACCGCTATACAGATCGGCCCGCGACAAGGGCACCGGCAGATCCGCATTGCCGCGATCGCCCTTGATGCGCTTCGAGGTCAGGGTCTGGTTGATATAGGCGCCGCCCCGGGCGAAGGCGAGGGAGCAGCCGGCGAGATAGAGCAGCCACATCCGCACCTTTTCCGGCCCGACCAGCTTTTCCGCTTCCTCCCGCCGCGCGGCGAGGCGCTCCCACCACAGCCAGGTCGTGCGGCGATAATGTTCGCGCCAGCCCTCGACATCGTGGATCTCGAAGCCCGCGCGTTCGAGGTTGGAAATCGACATGCCCAGATGATCGAGCTCGCCGCCGGGGAAGATGTAGCGCACGAGCGCGCGGTATTCCGGGCTCATCTTCAGGAAGCGCTTGTCCGAACGCTTGGCGCGCCTTGCGATGCAATGGTGCAGGTAGAGCCCGCCGGGGCGCAGCAGCCGGTTCATGGTGGCGAAGTAATCGCCGTGATTGCGGATGCCGACCTGCTCGAACATGCCGATGGAGGCGATCTTGTCGAAACTGCCCTCCATCGCCCGGTAATCCTTGAAATGGAAGGTGACGCGATCGGCGATGCCGCGTTTCTCCGCCTTCTCGCGGGCCAGCGCGAGCTGCTCGGCGCTGAGCGTCACGCCGTGCGCCTCGACGCCGTAATGTTCAGCGGCGTGACAGACCAGCGCGCCCCAGCCCGAGCCGATATCGAGGAAGCGCTCGCCGGGCTGCAGCCGCAGCTTGCGGCAGATCATGTCCAGCTTGTCGCGCTGCGCGCGCTCCAGATCCATATGGTCCTCGGCGAAATAGGCGCAGGTATAGACCATCTCCGGATCGAGGAAGAGCTCGTAGAAATCATTCGACACATCATAGTGATAGGCGACATTGGTGCGATTGGTCGCCTCGCTGCCGTCGCGGGCGATGGTGTCACCCTTCACCGGGTCGAGCACGCTGGCCGGGCCCTGCGGCTCGAAGAAGAAATGGCGGATGACGGCGAGGATGCGGCGTTTCGAGATGCCGCGCAAGAGCCGCCCCGGCTTGCCCGTCGGGCGCGCGGCGACGAGGTCGAAGAAGCTGCCGCCGGCGAGATCGAGCCGCCCGTCCACATGCAGCTTGATCAGCGTATCGAGGCGCGGGCGGCGCACCAGCTTCGCGACGACGCCGGGATCGGCGATGGTGATGGCGAGCCCGTCTGCCGGCCAGTCCGCAGGAACATGCGAGCCGTCCCAGAGCCGAAATCCGAATTCGAGGGCGAGCTTTGCATGCACATCCGCGAGCAGCGCCCGCAGGGCGGAGATTTTCGCATCTGGGTCCGTCATCGGCGCTGTGTCGCTGCCTGGTTTGTCCATGCCTGCGCCTCCATACTTGCGGGTCGATAACTGCGCTTCCATACGGTCCGCGCCGAAGCCGTACCATAGTTTGGCAATCCCTATCGGAAAACCGCCTGCGTGCAACTGTTCCAGCTGACGGCGGCAGTAAACTTGACAGTCGTGAACAGAAATTGACTAAATGTCTGATTGTCCGAAGGGCATGCAGAAGGGGCCGGGGAGCATGACATGGCGGAGGAATCGGGCCGATTGCGGTTGATCGAGACGATATACGAAGCCGCCATCGACCCGCTGCGATGGCAGGTCGTGCTCGATCAGATCGTCGAAAGTGCGGGCGCACAGGGTAGCGCTTTGCTGGTCAGGGCCGAGACCGGATACCCTTATGAGATTACTGCGCTGAGCCGGGCCTATCGGGAGTTCGTGAGCCGGCCCGAGGGTCTGGATTACGTCGCCAATCTGCGCGGACATGAGGCGCCGGATTGGGCGGCCTTTGCCAGGCAGCCGATCAATCACCCCTTCCCCGATACCGATGTCGGCATCTCACGCGAGGTGCTCGATACCCGACCGGACTGTATCGTCCTGCGGGAATCCGTCGGCATCGACCGGCGTATCGGTTTGCGCCTGAACGACAATCCCGTCTGGTTCGAAGGCATGACCATCGGTTTCGACCCGGCTGTGACGGAATTGCCGGAAGCGGCCTTCGACGCACTGGGCCGCCACGCCGTCCATCTCGCGCGTGCTGCGGAACTGAGCCGGACCTTCATGCAGCTGCGCGCGCGTTACAATGCGGCGCTCACTGTGCTCGATCGGGTCGGCACCGGAATGGGCGTCGGCCTGCCTGACGGGCGGATCATCGTGTGCAACCGCGAGCTCACGCGCATCACCGGCTCGGATGACGGGCTCTCGCTGACCCGCGACGGCCGCATTGCCTGTCGCGACCCGGATCTGGCCCTGCGCATCAATGCGGCGATCGCACGCGCCTGTGCGACGGCGAGCGGCGAGAGCGAGGCTGCCCGCCAGACCATTGCGGTGCCGCGCCTCTCCGGCGCCCCGGCCTTCATCCTCGATATCGCTCCGCTCAACGATGCCGATTGCGAAATCGACAGAGGCCTGAACGGTGCGCTGATCAGCGTCATCGATCCCCATAACGCGCCGCTCTTCGACGCCGAACGCTTTGCCAGAGCCTATGCACTGACCGGTGCGGAGAAGGAGATCGCCCGTCTTGTCCCGCGCGGGCATACCGTAGAGGAAATCGCCGAGCGACGCGGCACGGCGCCCGCGACAGTCAAGAACCAGCTCGCGGCCATGCTCGCCAAGACCGGTGCGCGCAACCGTCTGGCGCTGATCCACAAGATGGCCAGCCTCACGCCGCATATCAGTTGAGCGCGCGCAATGGCGGCTCGAAACCGCGAAACAGGCACGAGGTATTGCCCACCGCTCCCCGATAATGTGTGCGGAAGCCGAGCGCCCGCCGGCTCATCTCCCGCATTTGCTCGGCATTGTCTGAATCGGGAAACAGCGCGATATAGGGCTCGACCCAGCCCCAATAGGCGAAGCCTCCGCTGCCACGAAAGAAATGCATGTCCTGCTTCACGGGTAGGCCGCCGAAACCCTGCGGGTCCTCGATTACATCGAGATGCCAGGTAATGGATTCATGCAGATCGGTCCCATTGAACCGTTCCTCGAAAAAATCGCGGCCTGCATAGCGCGCAGCATGCGCTGCAAAGACCATGAATCCAATCAGATGGTCCTGCAGGTATAGGTTCTTGTCGGGCATCCAGGCATTGGTCCATCTTCCCTGGATGAATGCGCGAACCGGCCCGTCGGGTTGCATCCGCCGCAGCATCGACAAGATATCTTCGACACCGGCTTCGATGTCCGAGATTTCATGCGTAACGATGCCCCAGGTGATGTTGGCCGCAGCCTGCATGGCGACCGTGTCTGGCCAACGAACCGAGGGATCGATCTGACCGCCGCCCGGGCCACGCGTGCGCCGCGACTGGCGCCGCAGGATATCGCCCCATGCGATCATCGTCTCGCGCTGTCCCTGTTTCCAAAGGTCGAAATGATCGACGATACTGACGAAATAGGCGACGTTGAGCAGCAGAGTCGATTGATTATGGGCAGGGCTCGACAGGTTTCCGTCGCGCCGGAAATCCAGTTGCGTGTACGCGCCCAGTTCTGCTGCCTCCACGATTTCTGCGATGAATGCCTCGAAACGAGCCGTGTCATTCGCGTGCAGGAATTGCGAGCCGGCATCGTTGATCGATGTAATGAACTGCCACACGCCGGTCGGGGAGGATACGGCGCGCGTGAGAGTGCGCTGATAGTGATTGATCTGCGAAATGCCGGCGCAATCGGCAAAGGCGTTGTTGGAATAGTCGGCGATGATCAGATTCGTCCGGCGCTCCCTCTCTGCCGTGCTGTCGCATTGCGCCGCGCTGCCGGTGAGCCTGGCGATATCCGCCTCGGTAATTGGTCGGGTGATTCCGCTTCCTGTTGCGAGGTTGAACCGCATCAGCGCCCGTGCCGTCATTCGGCCCCACAACCCGTCTACCGGGCCCGGTTCACATGATCGCTCATCGAGTGCGGCTTGCAGATCGCGGATCGGCTCCGCCCGCGCCGGCGCAGCGAGGCCGCTGCTGCCGATGGTGATTGCGACCATGACTGCCGCCATGACTGCGGTCATGACGAAGTCGGCGCAGGTTTTACGCTGTCTTTCGGACGTCATTACTGCGTCTCCCGGAATTATCGCTGCCGGGCGCCGGCATCGTCCTGAAGAGCCTCGCTCCGCGTGGCCGCGACCGCCGCCCTGCGTTCAACCGAAGCCGGGTTTCGATGGCAGGCCGAGCTTCTTGAGGGTCATCACGACCGGGCACATGCCGGTAAACGACGCCTGGACCAGATGTGCGCCCATCAGGCCCGTAACCCAGAACCAGTAGGGGCTGTGATAGATGCCGAGCAGGACGGAAATGATCACGACCAGGCCGACGATCAGAAGAATCATGCGCTCGATGGTCATCACAAATACTCCATTGATGGAGGATCAAGCCGCCGCTCCAGGATTGTCTGCTGCCCTTGCTCGAACAACCATCAGACCGGCGGGGGCGGAGTCGCGTGGCCCGCGACGTGCCGCTCCTGCCAAGCTTACCATGCTCTTTCAG
>PXAW01000577.1 GCA_003567055.1 Hyphomicrobiales bacterium | reverse complement strand
TGTCGCCATCGATGTCATCACCTTCGACGATCTCGCCGTCGATGCCGCCCGCCGTGCCGGCGCGAGCCTGATCCTGCGCGGGGTTCGCGACGGGTCGGATCTCGATTACGAGATGCAGATGGCCGGCATGAACGCCACCATGGCGCCGCAGGTGCAGACCGTGTTCCTGCCCGCCTCCCCTTCCGTGCGCCACATCACCGCCACGCTGGTGCGCCAGATCGCGAAGATGGGCGGCGATGTTTCCGCCTTCGCACCGCCCGTCGTGGTCGCGCGCCTGACCGAGAAGCTCGGCAACGGCACGGCCTGAACCGGCGCCCCAACACTCAGTCAAACGGAGCTTGCCCGCGATGAAATCCCTCGCCCTCGCCGCCGCCCTGTTCGCCGCAGCCCTGCTGCCCGCACAGGCGCAGACAGCCGATGATCCGGCGAACACGCTCGTCATGGAAACGCCGCATGGCGAGGTGGTGATCGCGCTGCGGCCCGACATTGCGCCCGCCCATGCCGAGCGCCTCGTCACCCTCACCCGTGAAGGTTTCTATGACGGCGTGCCGTTCCACCGGGTGATCCCCGGCTTCATGGCCCAGACCGGCGATCCCACCGGGACCGGGATGGGTGGTTCCGAATTGCCGGATCTGCAAGCCGAATTCTCGTCGGAGCCCTTCACGCGGGGCACCGTCGGCATGGCACGCGCGCAGAATCCGAATTCCGCCAACAGCCAGTTCTTCATCGTCTATGACCGCGCCCAATGGCTCGACAACGAATATACCCTGATCGGCGAAGTCGTCAGCGGCATGGAAGCGATCGACCGGATCGCGCCGGGCGCGGGCCAGAGCGGCATGGTGGAGAATCCCGACCGGATCGAACGCATGCGCGTTCTCGCCGATACCCAGTAAAACCAACTTCTGCTCGAGACAAAGGACGACACCATGGCCGATGCCGAAAACACCATCATCATGGAAACCACCAAGGGCCGCGTGGTCATCACGCTGCGCCCGGATCTGGCCCCCGGCCATGTCGAACGGATCAAGACGCTGACCCGGCAGGGTTTCTATGACGGCGTGCCGTTCCACCGCGTGATCGACGGCTTCATGGCCCAGACGGGCGACCCCACCGGCACCGGTATGGGCGGCTCGGATCTGCCGGATCTGCGCGCCGAGTTCAGCGCCGAGCCGCATGTGCGCGGCATCTGCTCCATGGCGCGCACGCAGGCGCCGCATTCCGCCAACAGCCAGTTCTTCATCTGCTTCGGCGATACCCGCTTCCTCGACAAGCAGTACACGGTCTGGGGTCAGGTCACCGAGGGCATGGAGAATGTCGACCAGATCAAGCGCGGCGAGCCCGTGCAGGATCCCGACAAGATCGTCTCGATGAAGGTTGCCGCCGACGCGGCCTGATCAGAACCGGCGCGGCGGCGGGGCCCTCCTCGCCGCCGGCGACATGGCTTCGAATCAGCCCGCAGCGCGCGCCTGCCATGGCGGCACGGGCTGGAAGCGATCGACGAGAAAATCGATGAAGACCCGCGCAGCCGGCGTCGTGATCCCGCCGCCCGGGCGCACCGCGTAGATCGCGCTCTCCGCCGGCGGACGGTATTCCTCCAGAATCGGCGTCAGGCGCCCGGCCTTCACATCCTCCCCGATCAGGAATGCCGGCAGGCGCGCAATGCCCACGCCGGCCAGCACCGCAGCATGCAGCGCTTCGAGCGTATTGCAGGCGAAGGCGCCCTGCAGCTTCAACCGCCGCCCGGTCGGCGAACGGTACCCCCAATCGTTGAAACGCGTCTCGTGATTGAGCAGCAGACAATCGCGCGTCTCCAGATCGCCCGGATCGCGCGGCGTGCCCTGTGCCGCGAGGTAGGACGGGCTCGCCACGACGATGCGCTCGTTCAGCGCCAGCTTGCGCGCCACCAGTGACGAATCGGTGAGCGCAGCACTGCGAATCGCCACATGCGTCCCGCTGGCGACGAGATCGACCATCTGGTCGCTCAGCGTCAGATCGATCTGGACCTGGGGATGCGCACGCATGAAATCGATCGCGGCGGGCACGATATGGCGCTGGCCGAAAGCGTTCGAGGCGCTGATGCGCAAGGTCCCGCGCGGCTCCTGCGCCGCCTGGTCGAGCCCCTGTTCGAGGGTGGCGATCGCCTCGAGAATGCGCCGTGCCTCCCCGATATAAGCCTGGCCCGCATCGGTCAGCCGCATCGTGCGGGTCGTGCGCACCAGCAATTGTGTGCCCAGCCGCTGTTCGAGCTGGCTGACGCGCTTCGAGACCGCCGAATGCGTCATGCCCAGGCTACGCGCAGCCGGCGAGAAGCCCCCCTGTTCAATGACGGCAACGAAAACGGCCATATCGCTGTAGCGGTCCATTTGTTCCTGCAATCGACAGATGCTGGTCGGAATGAGCGAATTCTCGCGACACCCGAATTAGGCGACCTTCCAATCAAGAATGCAACCCCAAGCACTCGGAAGCCTGACACGAAACGCAAGCATTGAGGATGTCGCCATGAATACCCGTCACGAAACAACCACCGACACACTCGGCCCCGCCACCAAGCGTTCGCGCGGTCGTTGCAACGGCGCCTGCAAAGGCAATTGCCGCTGCCCGCAGCCGGAACTGTCCCGCCCGGACATGGCCGATCTCACCCGTTACCCGCTGGTCAGCACCATGCGCACCGTCAGCTTTGACAATGCCGCGGTCACGATCACCTGGGAAGACGACAGCGTCAGCCGCTTTCATCACGGCTGGCTGCGCGAGAACAGCCCCGATCCGGCCTCCCGCCACCCCCATTCGCGGGAGCGTCTGGTATCGCCGCTGGATATCCCCACCGACATCCGGCCCGAGAGCGTCACCCTCGAATCGCCTGTCGCCCTGGCGATCAGCTGGGACATGGCCGACCAGCCGGTGAGCCGCTTCGATGCGGGTTGGCTGCACGCACATTGCTATACCCGGCACCGTTTCATCGCCAACCCGAACCGCCATCACGCGAGCCTGACGCCGCAGCCGGCCTACTGGAGCGCGGTGATGTACTCCGATGCCATGCTGCGTGTCTGGCTGCGCGACTATCTGGAAACCGGCTGGTCCGTCGTTTCCGGCGCGCCGGATGAGTACGACCTCGCCACCCGCCTCGGCGCCCGGATCGGCGTCGTCCGCTCCAGCAATTTCGGCTTCCAGTTCGACGTGATGTCGAAAGCCGAGCCGATCTCGAACGCCTACACGGCCTCGGATCTGCCGCTGCATACGGATATGCCGCATTACGAGCTGCCGCCCGGCACGCAGATCCTGCATTGCCTGCGCAACGATGCAATCGGCGGCGAGAGCCTGCTTTCCGACGGGATCGCGGTGGCCAATCTGATGCGCGACCAGCATCCGGAAGCGTTCCGGCTGCTGAGCCAGGTTTCGGTTCCCTTCCGGTTCCAGGATGCGGATGGCGATTACAACAGCCGCCACCGGATCATCGAATGCGATGCGGCGCAGAACCCGGTTTTCGTGAACTGGTCGAATTCCACGCTCGCACCGCTGGATGCCGATCCGGAAATCATGCCGCAGCTGCGTGCCGCGATCCGGCTGTTCCTGAGCTACCTGCAGGATCCGCGCTTCCTGATCACGCTCAAGCTCGATGCCGGCCAGGTTCTCGTCTTCGATAACCGCAGGATGCTGCACGGGCGCAAGGCCTTCGATCCCACGACCGGCGGGCGCCACCTGCAGGGCTGCTACCTCGACACCTCGGAAGTCCTCAGCCGCATGCGGATGCTCGAGCGTGACGAGGATGCCCATGAGGACCCGCACGACGTCCCGGTCCCGGCCTGATCCGATTTTCCGGCGCCCCGCTGCGGCGGGGTGCCGCCCCACCCTTGTCATCGAACCTTTTTTGAAAGCCACTTCCATGTCTCCCATCGAATCCACCTCCAACACCGCCCGGCGCGGCATCGTCATGCCCGCCCATGCGACCTTTCCGCAGATCGTGCGTCACTTCAGCTACATCCTCGGCGGCGTGCTCGCCTTCGGGCTGGCCACCGGGGGCCTGTTCCCGCTGATCGGGATCCGGCTTTATGAGAACGGCGCGAGCGATCTCGTCATCGGCCTGATCACCTCGGTCTTCTTCGCGGGCACCTTCGCCGGCGCCATCCTGACCGAGAAGCTCATCCGCCGGATACGTCACGTGCGCACCTTCGCACTGCTCGCCGCGACGGCGGGTGTGAGCACGATCGGGCTGGCCATGACCGACATGATTTCCGTCTGGGTGGCGCTGCGCTTCGTGACGGGCTTCTGCCTCGGCGGCTACTATGTCGTGGTCGAGAGCTGGATCAACTACTCCTCCAGCAACGGCGCCCGGGCGCGCGGTCTGTCGCTCTATGAGGCGGTGCGGATGCTCGGCATTGCGGCGAGCCCCTTCATCCTCGGCTTCGGTCTCGGCGCACAACCCTATGTGCTCGCAGGCGTCTTCTTCATCATCGCCATCATCCCGCTGGTGCTCTGCCCGCTGGAGGAGCCGCATCAGAACCCGCCCGGTTCTATGCCCTTCCTCAGCCTGATCACCAGCGCACCGCTGGGCGTCCTCGCCTGCTTCGTCTCGGGCACCGTCAACGCCGCCTTCTACGGCATGTCGGGTGTCTATGGCGAACGCGCCGGCCTGTCGCAGACCGAGATCGCCCTCTTCATCGCGGCGATGCTGATCGGCCCGACCATCGCCCACCCGATCGTCGGTGCGCTGGCCGACCGGATGGGGCGGCTCTCGATGCTGCTTCTGACCGCCATCGGTTCGGCGCTGGCCTGCCTCGCCATCGCGGTCTTCGCGCCGGGCTTCTGGGGCCTCGCCCTGCTCAGCCTGGTCGTCGGCGGCCTGAGCCATCCGGTCTATGCGCTGGGTCTGGCTTATGTGAACGACCAGCTCGATCCGGGTGACTTCGTCCGGGCCGGCGGCGCGCTGCTTATCGCTTTCTGCCTCGGCACCACTGTCGGCCCGACCGCGGCGGCCCTGGTGATGGGCGTGATCGGCGATGCCGGCCTCTACGTCTTCCTCTCAGCCATTCTCGGCATAACCGGGATCGGCGCGATCATGGCGATGCAGGGCCGCACCCGGCCCGAGCGCCCCGCCGTCCCCGCCGTGTGAAGCGACGCGTCAGCGAAAAACAAGGAGCCCGGCGGGAGATCGCCGGGCTCTTTCGATTGGCTGCAAGAGGCAGCGGCAGGCGTCAGGCGATCAGCTTCAGGCGATCACTTGCTTCTGCATGCCGACGAGTTCCTCGACGCCCCCGCGCGCGAGGCGCAGCAGCGAGAGGAATTCCTCCTCGGAGAACGGCTTGCCTTCCGCCGTGCCCTGCACCTCGACGATGCCGCCCTTGCCGGTGATGACGAAATTCGCATCGGTCTCGGCGGTGGAATCCTCGGCATAATCGAGATCGAGCACGGGCGTGTCGCGGTAGATGCCGCAGGAGATCGCCGCGACATGGTCCTTGAGCGGATTGATCGAGATGATCGAGTGGCTCATCATCCAGGCGAAGCAATCGTTGAGCGCGACCCAGGCGCCGGTAATCGCGGCGGTGCGGGTGCCGCCATCGGCCTGGATCACGTCGCAATCAACGACGATCTGGCGTTCGCCGAAAGCGTGCAGATCGACCACGGCGCGCAGCGAACGTCCGATCAGGCGCTGGATTTCCTGGGTGCGCCCGGAGGGCTTGCCGGATGTCACCTCGCGGCGGGTGCGTTCATGCGTGGCGCGCGGCAGCATGGCGTATTCCGCCGTCACCCAGCCCTTCCCGGTCCCGCGCAGCCAAGGCGGGCCGCGCTCTTCGAGGGAGGCAGCGCAGAGCACCTTGGTCTCACCG
>PXAW01000069.1 GCA_003567055.1 Hyphomicrobiales bacterium | reverse complement strand
TGACTTCCATGTCGTTGAGGCGGAAGGAGAGCAGCACGGCCTTCTTCAGCCATTGATGCACGACCCATTCATCGCCCTGCTTCTCGGCGACGCGGGCCTTGCCGGAATCGAGCATGGCGAGGGACGTTTCGACAGCGTCGCGCACCGCGCCGGTGGTGGCGGCGGAAACGGAGGCGCGATCCTCCCAGGCGGCATCGATGGTGGCGGCGAGATCGGCGTGAGACATGATGAGCGCTCCGGCATGACGGTTCTTCGCGCGCTCATTAGCAACAAGCGCGCGGCTTGGGTAGTGGCGAATGGGGCAGAGGCGAGTTGGGTGGTGCCCCGCCACGCGCAATCCTCATCGCCCCTGTCGCATCGCGGGCATTGCGCAAACGGGTGCGGCTGGTCCATACCGTTGCGGGCGGTCGCGCCGCCTTCATGACGCCTAACGGGACTTTCTTCGGGCCATATCGACCATGCAGAGTTTTTCATCCGACGGCGTGCGCATCGCCTTTATCGACGTCGCCGCCGAGGGCGAGGATCGCGGTGAGCCGATCCTGCTGATCCACGGTTTCGCCTCCAACCATGCCGTCAACTGGGTGAACACGCTCTGGGTGAAGACGCTTGCGCGCGCGGGCCGACGCGTCGTCGCGCTCGACAATCGCGGCCACGGCCAGAGCGAGAAGCTCTACGATCCCGCCGCCTATGACAGCTTCATCATGGCCGAGGATGCGCGCCGGCTGCTCGATCATCTCGATATCGCGCGCGCCGATGTGATGGGCTATTCCATGGGGGCGCGGATCAGCTCCCATCTCGCGCTGGCGCATCCCGATCGCGTGCGCAGCCTCCTGATGGGCGGGCTCGGGATTCATCTCGTCGAGGGTGTGGGCCTGCCGATGGGTATTGCCGATGCGATGGAGGTGGCCTCTGCCGACGAGCTCACCGATCCGCTGCAACGCATGTTCCGCCTCTTCGCCGAGCAGACCGGCAGCGATCTGAAGGCGCTCGCCGCCTGCATTCGCGGTTCGCGCCAGACGCTGACCCGGGCCGAGATCGAGCGCATCATGGTGCCGACCCTGATCAGCGTGGGCACCAAGGACGAGATCGCCGGCTCGCCGCATGAGCTCGCCGCGCTGATGCCGGATGCGCAGGCGCTCGATATTCCCGGTCGCGACCACAATCTCGCCGTCGGCGACAAGACCCATCGCGCCGGCGTGCTGCAATTCCTGGACGAACGCGCGTGACGATCAGCTTCACCGGAGCCCATGACAACCGCCTCGTCGGCGATGAATTCTTCGCCGGCGCGGAGGCCGCGCGTGCATCGGCTCCCACGGCACTGCTGCTGCATGGCGGCGGGCAGACGCGCCATGCCTGGGGCGGGACGGCCGAGCGCCTCGCCGGGCGCGGCTGGCGGGCGATCGCCCTCGATCAGCGCGGCCATGGCGAAAGCGACCGGATCGCTTCCGGCGCCTACGGCTTTCGCGATTTCGGCGCCGATACGCGCTGTGTCGCGCGGGCTCTCACGCAGGAGGGCGGGCAGGCGCCCGTCGCCATCGGCGCCTCGCTCGGCGGTCTCGCTTCGATCCTCGCGCTGGGGGACGACCCGCAGGCCGAGCCGTGTTTTCGCGCGCTGGTCCTCGTCGATATCGTGCCGCAGATGGATCCGAGCGGGGTGGATCGCATCCAGTCCTTCATGATGGCGCAGGCGCGTGAGGGTTTCGCGACGATCGACGAGGCAGCGGATGCGGTGGCGCGCTACCTGCCGCATCGCCCGCGCCCGCGCTCCCTCGACGGTCTGCGCAAGAATCTGCGCCGCGCCGATGACGGGCGCTGGTACTGGCATTGGGATCCCGCCTTTCTCGACGGGCCCGGCTCGGTGAATGCCGATTGGCGCGAATCGGAAGCCGCGCTGCATCGCTGTGCCCGCGCCATCCGGGTGCCGGTTCTGCTGGTGCGCGGCGGCTCCAGCGAGCTCGTCACACCCGAGGCGGCGCAGGCGTTTCGCGAACTGGTGCCGCATGCGCAGTTCATCGACGTGGCGCAGGCGCGCCATATGGTGGCGGGCGATCGCAACGATGTGTTTTCCAATGCGGTCGAAAGTTTCTTGGATCGGCTCGATCAAGGCTTATAATAGCAAGTGTGCGCGCATTGCGCGAAGCGAGAGGACAGGCCGATGGCGCGGACGCAAACGAAGAGCGATACCGCCGTTTCACAGCGGCGCGGCGTGGTCGGAAATCTCGATCCGATCTGGGATCAGGTCCGGCATGAGGCGGAAGCGGTTGCGCGCAACGAATCGGCGCTTACCAATTTCGTGCTCACCAGCGTGCTGAACCAGCCCTCGCTCGAAGCGGCGGTGATTCACCGGGTGGCGTCGCGGCTGGCGCATCCCGCGCTCTCGGCCGATCTGATCAGCCAGACCTATATGGAAGCCGTTCAGGACGAACCGGGCATCGGCGCGGCCTTTCGCGCGGATATCATCGCCGTGATCGACCGCGACCCGGCCTGCACCCGGCTGATCGAGCCCTTGCTCTATTTCAAGGGCTTCCACGCCATACAGACCTATCGTCTGGCGCATTGGCTGTGGCATCGCGGGCGGCGGGATTTCGCCCTCTACCTGCAAAGCGTCTCCTCCGAGACCTTCCAGACCGACATCAATCCGCAGGCGAAGATCGGCAAGGGGATTTTCCTTGATCACGCCACCGGCCTCGTCGTCGGCGCCACGGCGAGCGTCGATGACGACGTCTCGATCCTGCAGGACGTGACGCTCGGCGGCACCGGCAAGGAGAGCGGGGATCGCCATCCCAAGATCCGCTGCGGCGTGCTGATCGGGGCGGGGGCAAAGATCCTCGGCAATATCGAGGTCGGCCATTGCGCCCGTGTCGCCGCCGGCTCCGTGGTGCTCGAGCCCGTACCACATAATACGACGGTCGCCGGCGTTCCCGCCCGCGTCGTCGGCACGGCGGGTTGCGCCGAGCCGGCGCGGACAATGGACCAGATCCTGGCCGAGAAGCAGGGGCGCTGACGCAGCGTGACGCGATCCGCCTTCGGCGGGTTGCGCCGGCCCGCGCAACATGGCAAGCCGTTCGCTTCCCCTCCAATCAGAAAAGCGGAGCAACAGGTGAACAAATCTGAAATGTCGAAAGTCGAGGGTTTCCTGCGCCGGACTTTCGCGAATCACGCTATCCGCGTCGTCGGTCGTCCGAAGAAGGACGATTCGGCCGAGGTCTATATCGGCGAGGAGTTCGTCGGTGTGCTCTTTCTCGATGACGAAGACGGCGATCGCTCGTTCAACTTCCAGATGGCGATCCTGGATACGGATCTGGAAGACTGAACCTTCGCCGGCAGGGCGCTCATCCCGCGCCGCCCGTTTCAATCGTGCGGCGCGAGCAGGTCGGTGCTGAGCCAGAGGACGATGCGCTCCCAGTGCCGCACGTCCTGTTTGGCCATCTGCAATTGAATATCGAGGCCGTTGCGGCGCAGCTCCGCCGAGCAGCTGGGCGCAACGGGACCGTCTCCGCGCTTGCCGCAACGCGCCGCGAAGCTGCGGCCCTCGGGCGGGGCGAGCAGCAGCACTTCTCCCTCATAAGGCGTATCTGCACGAAACGAGCGGCGCACGAGATTGCCGCCGAAGGTGCTGGCATCGCTCGATAAAAAGCGTGCATAGATCAGCCGCGGGCGGTCCGCCGGCGCCACCGCCCGGTCCGGCGCGGCGAGGGCGACGATGAGCTGCGCGTCCGGCGCCGCCGCTTCCCCGATGATATCGGCCAGCGGTATGCGCAGGCTCAACCGCCCCGGAACGCCGTCGCTGATGGCGAGCCAGTGCTCCGCGACGCGCAGTGCCTGACCGCCGAAGCGCAGATCGTGCAAGACCGGCTCCTGCGGCTCGGCCTGCGATGGCAGGAGCAGATGCCGGCTCATGCTGAAGGCGGCGATACCCGCTGCGCAGACGAGCACGATCAGGGCCAGGACCATGAGATCGGCACGGATCAGCTTCTGCGGCAGGCCGGCGCGGCGCTGCCCGATCGCCGGATGAGGTTGCCTGTAGAAGACCGATTCCCGCGCCATTTCCCGCCCCGTGTCGCGCCGCGCGATGATGCTGCACGCATTAACCTTGTCGCGCGATCAGGCTTAATCATTCGTTAAAGCTGGTGCACACTGCCTGTCATGGTTCGGGACGGTGGTGAGAGATTATCGGGAAAGCGCAATGAGTTTTGATGCGTCCAACATTTCGAGTCTCGTGACGATCCTCGTCGGTTTCGCCTTCGCTGGCGCCCTGGCCAGCATGTTCGAGGCGCTGACGGCGCGGCGGGCGAGCTTCAACCTGTTGCTCGGCAAGGGGCCGATGGTGGTGGCGAGCGTGCCGGTCCTGGCTTTCTCGGCGCCCTTCATCATCATGCGCAACACCGTGCGCGGGCGCCGCTACGAGGATCGCCCCATCGGCTTCGTCATGGCCGCGACGATCATTGCCGGACTGTGGAGCCTCGCCTCCGGCTCCCTCGTGCGCGACGCGCTGCATTTTCTGTTCGGGTGATGCGCTCGAAACGGTTTGCGCATGCGCGTGCTTGACACGTCGTGTTCGCGCCCGCTTCCCTGATGCTTCAGAACAATCAAAGGGAGGCGCGCATCATGCCGCTCTATGCACTCGACGGCGTCGCACCGCAAACCCCGCAGGCGGGCCGCTACTGGATCGCGCCGGACGCGCATGTCATCGGCAAGGTCCGGCTCGCCGATGATGTCGGGATCTGGTTCGGCGCGGTTCTGCGCGGGGATAACGAGCTGATCGATATCGGTGAAGGCTCCAACATCCAGGAGCATTCAGTGCTGCATACGGATATGGGCGCGCCGCTGACTGTCGGCGCCGGCTGCACCATCGGCCACCGGGCGATCCTGCACGGCTGCACGATCGGCGACGGCTCGCTGGTGGGGATGGGCGCGACGATCCTCAACCACGCCCGGATCGGGCGCAACTGCCTCATCGGTGCGAATGCGCTGATCACCGAGGGCAAGGAATTTCCCGACAATTCCCTCATCGTCGGGGCCCCGGCCAAGGCGATCCGCACCCTCGACGAGGCGGCGATCGCGGGTCTGCGCGGCTCCGCCGAGGGTTACGTCAGAAACTGGAAGCGCTTCACTGCGGGCATGACGCGCCTCGATTGACGAGGCGCGATTGACGCGCCTCAGGCGCGACCGAAGACCCGCGTGAAGATGGTATCGACCTGTTTGAGGTGATAGCCGAGATCGAAGCATTCCGCGATCTCGGCATCGCTCATCTTCGCGCTGACTTCCGGATCCGCCTTGAGCAGCGTCAGGAAATCACCCTCACCGCGCCAGACCGGCATGGCGTTGCGCTGTACGAGGCGATAGGAATCCTCGCGCGAGACGCCCTTTTGCGTGAGCGCGAGCAGCACGCGCTGCGAATGCACCAGCCCGCCGAGGCGGTCGAGGTTTTTCTGCATCGTCTCCGGATAGACCAGGAGCTTGTCCATCACCCCGGTGAGGCGTGCGAGCGCGAAATCGAGCGTCACCGTCGCATCCGGGCCGATCATGCGCTCGACGGAGGAATGCGAGATGTCGCGCTCGTGCCAGAGCGCCACGTTCTCCATGGCGGGCATGGCATAGGAGCGCACCATGCGCGCGAGACCGGTGAGATTCTCCGTCAGCACCGGGTTGCGCTTGTGCGGCATGGCCGAGGAGCCCTTCTGGCCGGGGGAGAAATACTCCTCCGCCTCCAGCACTTCCGAGCGCTGGAGATGGCGCACTTCGGTGGCAAGCCGCTCGACCGAGGAGGCGATCACCCCGAGCGTGGCGAAGAACATGGCGTGGCGGTCGCGCGGGACCACCTGGGTG
>PXAW01000245.1 GCA_003567055.1 Hyphomicrobiales bacterium | reverse complement strand
TCGAGAAGGGCTTCCACGATTACGGGCTGATGCTGCGCACCGCCTTCGACACCATCGCCGTGGCGCCGCCGCTGATCGCCGAGGACAAGCATATCGACGAGATCATCGACAAGCTCGGTCGCCTGATCCGCGACGTTGCATGATTCGCCACTCGGCGTGACGAGCCTCCCGCGCGCTCATCCCCGGCCCGACCGGGGATGACAGGGCGCGCGGCGCCGGCTATCACGGGTTCGGGTCGAACCCGGGCAGGATGGGGCGCGTATGACGGCAGCAGAGGAGGCGGCACCGGTGGCGATCGAGACCGGCATGGTGCTGGCCGCCGGGCTCGGTACGCGCATGCGTCCCATCACCGACACATTGCCCAAACCCCTCGTGCGCGTGGCCGGGCGGGCCATGCTCGATCATGCGCTCGATCGTCTGGCGCAGGCGGGCATCACGCGCGCCGTCGTCAACATGCATCACCTCGCCGACCAGATCGAGGCGCATCTTTCGGCCCGCAACGGCCCGCCCGCCATCACCCTGTCGGATGAGCGCGATGCGTTGCTGGAGACGGGCGGCGGCATCCGCCGGGCCCTGCCGCTTCTGGGCGAGGCGCCGTTTCTGGCGATGAACGCGGATACGCTGTGGATCGAGGGGGCGCGCTCCAATCTGGGCCGGCTGATCGGGGCCCATGATCCGACGCGCATGGACATCCTGCTCTTGCTCGCACCCGTCGACGGGGCGGTGGGCTATGACGGGCGCGGGGATTTCATGATGGACGAGACGGGGCGCCTGACGCGCCGTGGTGCTGAGCCGCAGGCACCCTTCGTCTATGCCGGCGCGGGGATCTTCCATGCCGGGCTCTTCGCCGATACGCCCGACGGCGCCTTCTCGCTCAACCTGCTCTTCGACCGCGCCATCGCGAACGGGCGGCTCCACGGCCTGTGCCTCGACGGCACATGGCTGCATGTCGGCACCCCCGATGCCATCGCCGAGGCGGAAGCGCAGATCGCGAAAGCGCGCTGATCCAGATCATTGTCCGCTTTACTGCGCCGCGAATTGCGAGCGCTGGGCCCAGCCGGTCATGCGCTTCTCGACGAGCGCCGTGGCGGCATACATGATCACGCCGAGCACCGCGAGGGCGATCAGCGCGGCCCAGAGCAAAGGCACGTTGAAATCGGCGCTGGCGCGGGCCATCAGATTGCCGACCCCGACATTCGAGGCGTTGTACTCGGCGATCACCGAGCCGACATAGGCCAGCGTGATCGCGACCTTGAGCGAGCCGAAGAAATACGGCATGGCGCGCGGAATCCCGACCTTGACGATGATGTCGCGCTTGGAGGCGCCGAGCGCGCGCAGCACGTCCTCGGTCTCCGGCTCGATCGTGGCGAGGCCGGTGGCGACGTTCACCACGATGGGGAAGAACGAGATCAGGAAGGCGGTGAGCACCGGCGGCTGCCAGCCGACACCGAACCAGATCACCAGGATCGGCACCACGGCGACCTTGGGAATTGCGTTGAAGCCCACCAGCAGCGGATAGGTCCCCGCATGCACGATCCGCGAGGCGCCGAGCGCCATGCCGAGCAGCAGCCCGAACACCACCGCGAGGCCGAATCCGGCAAGCGTCATCCAGGCGGTGTGAAAGGAATGGCGCAGAAGCTGCGTGTGATACTGATAGATCGAATCGGCGATCAGCGTCGGTGCCGGCAGCACGAAGCTCGATATGCCGAAGGCCCGCACCACGATCTCCCAGACGACGAAGAAGCCGAGGGTGAAGATCCAGGGGGCGAGGATGAGGGTGGTGCGTGTGCGTCTGGCGGCCATGATCCGCGCTCTCCCGATCAGGCCGCCTCGCGCGCGGTGGCGATATGGCCGCGCAGCTCGTGGACGATGTCGATGAATTTCTGGGTATAGGTGATCTCGATGTCGCGCGGGCGCGGCAGGTCGATCTTGCGCTCGGCGATGATCCGCCCGGGCCGGGCGCTCATGCAGAAGACCCGGTCGGCGAGGAAGACCGCTTCGCGCAGATCATGCGTGACGAGGATCACGGTGAAGCGCTGGGCGGCGTGCAGATCGCGGATGATGCCCCAGAGTTCCTCGCGCGTGAAGGCGTCGAGCGCACCGAAGGGCTCGTCGAGCATCAGCAGCTTGGGCTCGTGGATCAGGGCGCGGCAGAGCGAGGCGCGCTGCTGCATGCCGCCGGAAAGCTGCCAGGGGAATTTCGAGCCCTGCCCGGCGAGCCCGACCTGGGCGAGCAGCGCCTCGGCGCGGGCCTCGTATTCCTTGCGATGGCTGCGCAGGCGCCGGCGATGCGGCTGCACGATCTCGAGCGGCAGCAGCAGGTTCTTCAAGGTGGTGCGCCAGGGCAGCATCACCGGGTTCTGGAAGGCCATGCCGGCGAGCTTGACCGGCGCGGTCACCTGCTGGCCATCGACGATGATGGTGCCCTTTGCGGGGAATTGCAGGCCGGTGGCGAGCTTCATCACCGTGGATTTGCCGCAGCCGGAGGGGCCGACGATGGCTGCAAACTCACCCTCCCGGACCTTGATGGTCATCCCCTCGACGGCAGGCTGCCCGTCCTCGGATCCGGCATAGATATGGGTGACGTCATGGATATCGACGAAGGCGGGCAAGACACGGCTCCGGGCAGGAGTCGCCCCCGGGCGGATATGCCCGGGGGAGAGGATCGGCTGGTTGGATCGGCATCGCGACCTGCGATGCCGGAGCGGGAGGTTCAGTCGAAGCGGCGGTCTTCCAGCGGCGGCAGGAATTCATTGGTGAAGATGTCTTCCAGTGCCGGGCGGTTGGCGAATTCGAAGGTCAGCCCGATCTGGTCGAGCGCGACTTCGAAACGCTCCGGATCGACATCGCCGAAGCCGTTCTCGCGAACCTCGTCGGTGATGATGTTGTTCTCGATCGTCATCTCCAGGCGATCGCGCTCGACATCGCGGCGGGCGACGTCGTTGTACTGGATCACGAAACCGGCGCCCTCGTCGGGATTGGCGACCACGTCACGCAGGCCCCGGATGAAGGCGCGCAGGAAACCCTCGATCGCTTCCGGGTTCTCTTCCATGAGCTCGGGGCTCGCCATGATCACGTTGCCGTAGAGCTCGACGCCGTAATCGCCCATGTTGAGCACCACGATATCGTCCATCGGCACGCCGCGTGCGGCGAGGTTGACGGCCGAGGACATGGCAAAGCCGAACACCGCATCGACCTCGCCCTGGGCGAGCATCGGCTCACGTACCGGGAAGCCGACATTCTCGAAGGTCATCTCCCATTCTTCCGCGTCGATATCGTTGACATCGGCGAAAATGGGCCATTGCGCGAAGGCGGCATCGGGGGCCGGAGCGCCGAAGCGCTTGCCGCGCAGGCTCTCGATATCCTCGGTGATGCCGCGGCTTGCGCGCCCGACAATGGCGAAGGGCGGGCGGTTATAGACCATCATCACCGCCTTGACGCCGACTTCCGGATTCTGGTCACGGAAGCGGATCAGCGAGTTGATGTCACCGAAGCCCATGTCATAGGGGCCCGTCGCCACACGCGGGATCGATTCGAGTGAGCCCGCGCCGGAATCGATGGTGACCTCGAGGCCTTCTTCCGCGAAATAGCCCTTCTCGATCGCGGCGAGGAAGGGGGCGGAGGGGCCCTCGAAGCGCCAGTCCAGCGTGAAGCGGATCGGCGTCTGCGCCTCGGCGGCGGTGGAACCCGCCACGAGCCCGCCGATCCCTGCCGTCACGGCCAGGCCGGCAGCGAAGGTGGAGAGCAGCAGACGGCGTGTGAGCGAACGCAGTGCGGGTGCGGGCAGGTGGGGCATCGTGACGGTCTCCTCGACGGCTGGTTCAATGACGGCTGGTTCAGTTTCGGCTCGCGGCTGCGCAGGATGCGCGAACCGGTGACCGGGACAGGCAGATGATGACGACGGTTGCGGCTCGGACATGACGGCAAAGCGAATATTTCGAGGTGCTTGCACACCTGCCTCTCCGGCGACGCGCCGGATGATCAGCCGATACGCCGGCACGCGCGGAATGCCGCCGGGGAAAGGAGGCTTGATTCCCTAGCGGAACGCCGCAGATCGTGCAGACGAGGCAGCATGATGCAGGCGCAACAATTGCAAAGCCAAATCGCCCTCAGGTCAAGCGCCATACCACGATTCGTGATAATAACTTGGGCAGAACCGGCCTGCGCACACGGCAAGTTCCAGCCAGTCGCCCAAAAAAGCGGCAGGGCGCATCTGCCGGCCCAGACGGTGCCGGCTTCTGCGCCTGAATGTTCACGTATTGCCAGAAACGGATTTCACGCGCACAAGTGCATTGCGGTGACCGGGCCCCTCCGGCGCATGCATGCAGCAGGCGTGATGTCGCAGCCGGGGCACGTCGCTGGAGCCGGCAACCCGGTCCGTACGGCATGATCGATCTTCTCTTCATCGTCTGGCTTTCGAAACCGCTCTGGATGTGGGGCGGTTTCATCGCCATCGTGCTGGTTCTGCTGGCCTTCGATCTGGGGATCCTGCACCGGCACAACCGCGCCCTCGGCCTGCTCGAGAGCCTCGTGCTCTCGGCTTTCTACATCGCCATCGCGATGGCTTTCGGGGCCTTGATCTGGTGGGCCTACGGGCGCGGCCTGATCACGACGAGTGACGGCACCCATGCCGGAATGGCGTTCTTTACCGGATATTTCCTCGAGAAGATGCTCTCCGTCGACAATGTCTTCGTGATCTCGCTGATCTTCGGCTATTTCGCCATCCCGCGAAAATACCAGTACCGCGCCCTGCTCTGGGGTATCCTCGCGGTGATCGTTCTGCGGGGCCTGATGATCGGTTTCGGCGCCGCACTCGTGCAGCGCCATGACTGGGTGCTGCTCGTTTTCGGCGCCTTCCTCGTTTTCACCGGCCTGCGTATGCTCATTGCCGAGGAACGCGAGCCCGATATCGCGCAAAACCCCGTCGTACGCTTCATGAAGCGCTACATGCGCGTCTCGGACCGGCTTCATGGCGAGAAATTCTTCGTGCGCGAACGCGATGCCCGGTCCGGGCGGATGGTGATCGTCGCGACGCCGCTGTTTCTGGCGCTCGCGGTGATCAATCTGGCGGATCTGATCTTCGCCGTCGATTCGGTGCCGGCGATCTTCGCCATCACCACCGACACCTATATCGTCTACACGGCCAATATCATGGCGATTCTCGGCCTGCGGGCTCTGTATTTCGCCCTCGCGGCGATGGTGCACCGGTTCCTTTACCTGCAATACGCGCTTGCGTTGGTGCTCGTCTTCATCGGTGCGAAAGTCTTCTGGACGCACATTTACGGCAAGGTCGATCCCGCGATCTCGCTCGGCGTCACCCTCACCATTCTCGCCGGCGGGGTGGGCTTTTCGCTGTGGAAGACCGCGCGTGACAGTTCCGGCGCGCCGTGAGCGCGCGCTCACAATGGCGTGTCTCGACGAAACGATTGCGCCCGTATAAGCGAAACCCTTGTCGCTGCCGCAGTTTTGCGGCCCTATTCCAATTCAGTGAGGTGATTCATGGCCGATGATCAGGCGACGGCGAAGGCGACGGCGACCAAGCCGGAGGCAGTCACGACGCAGCCAGCCGGGAACGATGCGGCTCCTGCGACCGGGGCAAAGAAGCGCGAGATCCGAACCGATCTGTGCGTCATCGGCGCCGGGTCGGGCGGGCTTTCCGTCGCGGCGATCGCAGCTTCGTTCGGCGTGCCGGTGGTGCTGATCGAGCGCGGCGCGATGGGCGGTGATTGCCTCAATGCCGGTTGCGTCCCCTCGAAATCGCTGATCGCAGCCGGCGAGCGCGCCCATGCCATGCGCGAGGCCGCCGCTTTCGGCATCACGGCGCAGGAGCCG
>PXAW01000434.1 GCA_003567055.1 Hyphomicrobiales bacterium | reverse complement strand
GCTCGCACGCTCGGCCAGCGCGCCTTCGAGCTCCCGCCACAGGGCCGCACGATCGACGCGCGCGCCGGAGGCTTCCGCATCCATCGCCGCGCGCCAGCGCAACAGCGCGATGGATCGCGCATTCTCGTCGAGGCGATGCGTCATGTCGGGGGCGGCGAAGCCGAACAGCGCATCGCCCTGCGCGACATCCGCGCCGAAGGCAGCATTGTCGGCGACGAGCAGCGCATCCGCCGGCGCGAAGATCTGCGTCTGGCGTTCCGCCCGCAACAGGGCCGGGGCGTATATCGCCCATTGCAGGGGCATCAGGAACAGCGTCACCAGGGCGAGGCAGGTGCCGAGGGTCACGAGGGTGTTGCGGTTGAGCCGATAGCGCGCGCGGCGCTCGTACCATTCGCGCAATTCGAGCACGATCGGACGCCCGATGAACCAGGCGAGCTCGACGATCATCAGGATGATTCCCAGCGCCTTGAAGAAGAAATGGTAGACGATCAGGGCGATGCCGAGAAACAGCAGAAAGCGATAGATCCAGGTCGCCCAGGCATAGACGATCAGGAGCCGCGCGCGGCCTGCGGGGAAGCGCTCCGGCGGGTTCTCGCCAAATCCGAACAGCGCCTCGCGCAGGCGCCAGCGCGCGAGCCTGAAGGCACGCTCCTGCAGATTGGGCATGTCGAGCAGGTCGGAGAACAGGAAATACCCGTCGAAGCGCATGAACGGGTTGAGATTGATCGCCAGCGTCATGATCCAGGTGGTGGTGGCCAGAACGAAGGTGGCCGAGCGCATGGCGCCGTCAGGCATGAAGCTCCAGGCCAGCGTCATCCAGGCGGCGATCGCCAGCTCGATCGCCATGCCGGCATAGCCGATCCGCAGGCGCTTGCGCCGGTCGGTGAGGCGCCAGGCGGCGGTCGTATCGGTATAGAGCACGGGATAGAGCACCATCAGCGCAACGCCCATGGTGGGAACCGGCAGCCCCTCGCGCTTCGCGGCATGGGCATGGGCGAGCTCATGGGCGATCTTGGTGATGATCAGCGCGATGGCGATCACGACGAGCCCCTGCCAGCTGAAAAGATGCAGGAAGGTCGTGGTGAAGGCATCCCATTGCCGCAGCGCCAGCAGCAGGCCGGTGAGCGCGGCGATCAGCGTGGCGATCCAGAAGATGCGCGAAAAGAAAGGCGCCGCGAGGCCGCGCGTCGCCTCCAGAAATCCGTCCGGGCGCACCAGCGGGATGCGGATGAAGAGATAATTCTTCAAGACGAAGGCGAGCGGCTTCATCCGCGCCGCGTTCGCCTGCTCGGCGAGCATGCGCATTGCGCGCTCGCCGCGCATCTGCACCAGATTGGCCCCGGCGAGAAAGCGGGCGAAGGCCTCGACCTCGCCCGGCGAGAGCGTGAGCGTGGTCTCGGCGCTGACGGCAGCGGCGATGGCGGCGGGGTCGCCCAGATGCCAGCGTGCGAGCATCTCGATCTCCGCCCAGCCGAGCCGGAAGTAACGCGCCCGTGGCGGATCCTCCAGCGTCCAGCCGGGCGCGCCGTCACGATCCGTCGGGCCGGCATGCAGGATGAGCTCGTCGCGCAGGGGCGGCAGTTGCTGCGCGCCGGCGCCCGTCGCGCCCTCACCGAAGTTGATGCGCGGCCCGGGCTGCGGGGCATCCGCGCCGATGGTCCCGTCCGCCGCCATCACAGACCGGCCCGCAGCCGCAGCCAGGCGATCGGGCGGCGCAGCAGATAGAGGACGAGGAGGGTGCGATCGCCATAGATCCGGGCCGTGCCGCGCAGCCCGATGCGCAGGCGCGGATCATCCTCGGCGAAGGCAGCGCGCAGGCGGTAGGCCATGGTGCCGTCCGCCATCGCGCTCGCGCGATAGCCCGCGCGGGTGAGCGAGGCGGCGATCGGATCGGCGGGATCGATATTGAGGAAGAAGCGGATATCGGCGCCGGGTTGGAGATTGATGGCATCGGCAACAGTGAGGTTGATTTCGAGCGCGCGCGACTGCGGATCTGCAAGCAGCATGATCCGCTCCCCCAGCGCGACGGGGCGGCCCTCCCAATCGGCGACGTCGTCGAAGATCGCGATGCCGTCGCGGGCGGCGGTGACGTCGATGCGCGCGAGGCGCTCATTGAGGAAGGCGAGCTCCGCGGCGTGCTGGTCGCGCCGCCCTTCGAGCACAGCGAGGCGGGCGCGCGATTGCGGATCGAACAGGGCCTGCTGGCGCGCCTGGCGCAGCTCCGCTTCGGCGACGCTGAGCTGCTGCCGCGCGATCTGGCGCTGGGTGTCGAGCTCAGAACCGTCGAGCGAGACCAGCTTTGTCCCGGCGCTGACGGCCTCGTTGGGGCGCACATGCACCGTCTCGATCACGCCCGCGAGCGGTGCGCGCACGAGTGCCGGCTCCTGCGCGACGATTTCGGCGGGGGCGAGCACGGATTGCCGCACGGGCAGCGCCATCACCGCGATGAGGGCAAGCAAACCGGCGAGCATGATCACGCGCCGGCGCTGCAAGTGCAGCCGGCGCCGGCGCGGGCCGGTCAGGGCGGCGAGCGCATGGCCATAGGCATCGGCCAGATGATCGAGCGCGTTGATCTCGCTGCGCGTGAAGGGCTCGTCGCGCGCAAACATGAGGGCGCCTTGCGTATCGCCCTGATGACGCAGGGGCAGCAGCGCGACATTGCCGGGCAGATGCGCGGTAAAGAAGTCGCGCCCCTCACGCTCTGCCGCGCTCGCGGCGGGGCCGAAAGCCTCGCCCATGCGCGCCGCCGTCAGGCTCTGCGTGCGGGTCTGCTGCTTCAGGCTCTTGCGAAAATAGGCTTCGAGCCTGCGCGTGAAGGGCGCGTCGCGATCGGGCGTGGCGAGGCCCGACAGGCTGCGCAGGCGGTTGGTCGCGGCGCAGAACCAGGCCGCCTGTCGATAGGGAATCGCGAGATGGGTGTCGTTGACCATCAGGAAGCCGAGTGCCTGGGCATCCCCGGCGGCGCGGGCGCGTTTTTCGAGTTCGAGCAATGTAGCGAGGGCGACGCCCTTGCGCATCGGCTGCTCGCTCATGGTGCACCGTCGGAAGTGCCGTCCGGCGCGGGCGGGCGCAGATCAGCCTCGCCGCTCATCCCGGCCATGAGGCCCTCCGGCGCCCGCGTGATCGCGGCGAAGATGCGGATCGACTGGCTGACCGGATCGACCCGCGCGCCGATGCGCGAAATGCTCGCCTCCAGCGTGGATTCGAGCTCGTCGATCGCGACTTCGAAAGCGTGACCGGGTCGCAGCCAGGCGAGCCAGCGCGACGGCACCATCAGCGCGACTTCGAGATCACGATCATCGAGAATGGCGATGACGGGTTCGCCCTCGGCCACATATTGAAACGGTTCCGCCAGCCGCTCCGCCACGCGACCGGGGAAGGGGGCTGCGATGGTGCAGCGCGACACCGCGATCTCGGACAGGGCCGTCTCTGCCTCCGCCACCGCGACGGCGGCGACGGTCTCGTCGTATTCGAGCCGGCTGATGGAGCTGAGCGCATCGAGCCGACCGGCGGTTTCGAGGCGCCGGCGCGCGGATTGCTCCTGTGCGCGTGAGCGGTCGCGGCGCGCGACATGGACGGCGCAATCGAAGCCGACCAGGGGATCACCCTGCGCAAAACGCTCGCCCTCACGCAGGGGGAATGTGTCGATCTTGCCGGATATCTCGGCCGAGAGCACGGTCTGGCGGCGCGGACTCACCTGGGCGCGCAGAACCGGGCGGGCGAAATCGGCCAGATCGCTGATATCGAGCCCGCCGAAGCCGCTGCTGCCAAAGCCGGGAGCGGTCAGTGCGGGGGAGGGCGGTGAAGCACGACCGGCTGGTGCCTGGCCGGGGGCCGGTTGCGCCGGAGCAGCCTCGTCCATGATCGGCGCGAAAGGGTTTCCCGCCTGTGACGCACCCGCATCCGCAAACATCGCCAGTACGATCCGGGTATACTGCACCAGCGTGCGGTCATGTAGCGCGGTCTCGTCCGGAAGCGCGATGGCGGGGGTGGGCGAGGCTGCGGTTGCCACCGCGGCATGGGCTGAAAGGGGCCCCGCCATCATGGCGAGGATGATTGCCAGAGCGTGTATTGCGCGGCGTAGTGTGCAGAGTGAGCGCCGGTATCGCGACTGTCGTTGGGTCAGGCAAGTTGCTGCGGCTGCTGTTGCAGAAACGATCCGATCCGTTGCCATGTTCGATCCGCCAACCATGATCGACCCGCCTGAATCTGCTGCGGCGCCACCGGATCGGGCAGAGCCTGATCGGGCGCTCCGAAGCGTCCTTTCCGGCGCATCATTGCGTCCGTCAGCTGGCATCCGCCCGACGGAATGATGCGCTCTCGGTTATTGGTTGGCGCCTCATTTTCTCCGTCAGCCGGTACCCGCCTGACAGCATGATGCGCTAGTCACGCGCAGGCTCCGCCATCCTCCGCGGCGGGAGCATGGCATAGGCCGCGCTTCCCTCCGATGCCGGGCCGAGCCGGGCTGTCGGGGCGGAAGCGGCTGGAATTTCCGGCAGACGCGCACGCCCGGACGCGATTTCCGCAGCGCGGGCGGCGATGGCGGCCTGCAGCGTGGCGAGATCATGATCGGCGATGGTCTCCGGCAGCGGATCAAAGCCCGAAGCGGCGTAGACTGCGCCGAGCGCATTGTTGACCTCGGCAAAGGCGCGGTTGCGGGCGCGTTGCGCGAGGACGGCAGCGGCGGCGGCACGCACGCGCTCCAGCCGGTTCTGCGCATCGCTCTCCTCGGCGCTGCGCGTCGCTTCGGCAATGCGCTGCTCGACGCTCTGCAATTCGGCTGCGCGGGTGTAATGCGCAGTGGCGCGCTGGTAGCGACGATAGGCGACGTTCACCTGGGTGAGGATCGCCATGCGCAGGGCGAGGCGGCGCGCGTCGGAGAGCTCCTCGCGCGCCTGTGCCTCGGCCTGCATCGCGGGCAGGGACAGAACACGCAGCAGGTTCCAGGTGACCTGGATGCCCGCATCTGCCCATGACTGGTTGAGCAGGAAGCTGTTGGAATCGTAGTTTACGCCGGCGAAAAGATTGGCGCCGGGCATCAGCGAGAGCATCTGCGAGCGCGCCTCGAGCGCGACATTGCGCGCATTGTAGAGCTCCTCGCGGATCTCCGGGCGCTCGACCATGGCCACCGCTTCGAGATCGGCGAGGCGATAGGGCAGCCGGGTGTTGCCCTGGCGCGGCGCCGCGAGGCTGAAGCTGGTGGCGGGCGGCAGACCCATCAGCCCGGCGAGCTCGGCCCGGGCGCTGGCGAGCTCACTCTCCAGCCCCTCCAACTGCTGGATGATTTCGAGCATGGCCCGCTGGAACTGCAACGTCTCCAGCGGCGGCATCAGCCGCTCCGCCTCGGCCTGACGGGCGAAGCTGAGCGCTTCGCGCGCCTCGGCGAGGACGCGGCGCACGCGCGGTGCGAGCTGCTCGGCGGTGACGGCTTCCCAATAGGCGTTGCGGACCTCGTCGGCTACGGTGAGCACGACGCGGCGGCGGCGTTCTTCCGCCGCAAGTGCCCGGTTGGCCTGGGCCTGCGCGCCGAAATAGCTCAGCCCGAAATCGAGCACATTGAGCGAGAGCTGCAGATCCGCCGTTCCCGTATCCCGCTCGCTGCTCGTTGAAGGTTCGAGCGATTGCCGGCCCGTCTCGACCGACCGGCTCGACGAGGCGGCGGTATTGTCCCGGGTGCGCAAGCCTGCGCGGCCCGCAAGCTGCGGCAGCAGATCCATCTGCGCGCTGTCGCCGAGCCGCTCTTCGAGCGCACGCTCCATCAGGGCGACGCGGTGATCGAGATTGTATTTCAGCGCCCGCGCCAGCGCCTCTTCGAGCCGGACCGGGCCGGAAATCGGCTCCTGCGAGGCGTAGATCGTGTG